>CAXUNA010000145.1:5454-8560 GCA_964252095.1 uncultured Jatrophihabitans sp.
GCGGCCCCCGGGGGCCGCGGCGGGCCTCCAACACCGCGCCCGGGGCCGCCCCCCCCGCCCGCGCCGCCGAGATCGCGTCCGCCGGCACCGACTCCCCGGTGGAGCTGCCGGTGAGCTCCGACATCCCCGCGGGTCGGACCGACGTGCCACCGCTCGCCCCCGGCACGGCGGCCCGGATCATGACGGGCGCGCCGATGCCCGCGGGTGCCGACGCCGTGGTGCAGGTCGAGGCCACCGACGGCGGGACCGAGCAGGTCACCGTCCACGAGTCGCGCCCGGTGGGCGTGCACGTGCGGCACGCGGGCGAGGACGTCGCCGCCGGCGAGTCGGTCATGACGGCCGGGACCTCGCTCGGTGCCCCGCAGCTCGGCCTGCTCTCGGCGCTCGGGTTGCCGGAGGTCGCGGTGCACGAGCCGGTCCGGGTGCTGGTGCTGTCGACCGGCACCGAGTTGGTGGCGCCCGGCGAGGAGCTGCAGCCGGGCCAGATCCACGAGTCCAACGGGCTGATGCTGGCCGCGGCCGTCCGCGAGGCGGGTGGGATCGCGACGCAGTTGCACGCCGTGTCCGACGACGTCGAGCAGTTCCATGCCACGCTCGCCCCGCACCTGGCGGACGCCGACCTGTTGCTGACGTCCGGCGGGGTCTCGGCCGGCGCCTACGAGGTGGTCAAGGACGCGCTGACCGGCCACGGCGTCGAGTTCGCGAAGGTCGCGATGCAGCCCGGGATGCCGCAGGGCGCCGGGCGGTTCGAGGGTGTCCCCGTCGTGACGCTGCCCGGCAACCCGGTCAGCTCGATGGTCTCGTTCGAGGTGTTCGTGCGGCCGGCGATCCGCGCGGCGATGGGCTACGCCGTCACCCGCCGGACCGTGCTGCGGGCGGTGCTCACCGAGCCGCTCACCTCGCCGGTCGGCAAGCGTCAGTTCCGGCGTGGCCTGCTGGAGCTGTCGGTGCAGGGTGCAACGGTGCGTCCGATCGGCCCGCCGGCGTCGCACTTCCTGCGCTGGCTGGCCGCCTCGAACGCGCTGCTGGACGTGCCGGTCGAGGTTCCCGCGCTCGAAGCGGGCGACGAGGTCGACGTCTGGCCGCTGTTCTGACGGCCCGGTGTGGAGCCTTTCCCTGCACCAGGACTGCCGGCGGAGGAATCGAAACGGGGGTACTGGGCGTCCGGTTCACCACCGAGAGGGCCGACTTCGTCACGTTGACCGCTCAACTTAGGTAAGGCTTAGCTACATCGCGTGCCTGCCGCCGCCGCTCCCGCCCCCTCCTTCCCGCTCGGCCCCTGGGTCGACAGCGCCCTCGCCTGGACGACCTGGGCCACCCTCATGGGCTCGCTCGGCCTGCTGGTGCTGGCCGCCGTGACCGTGGGCCCGGTCGGGCGCCGGCTCGGGACGCCGGTGACGGTGGTGGTGACCCGCCGGCTGGCGGTGCCGGCCGCCGTGCTGGCCCTGCTCGCCGTACCGGCGGTGCTCGCGGACCTGGGCCACGGCCTCGGCGCCGACGGCGGTGTGGCCTGGGGTGAGGCCTGGTCGAGCCTGTTCGACGGCAGCAACGAGGGCCGGCTGCTCGGGATCGAGGTCGTCGGCACGCTGGTCGAGGGGCTGCTCGCGCTCGCGCTGGTGTTCCGCCCGCTCGCCGGCGGGCGGGCGCGGGGGTGGCTGCTGGGCACGGCCGTCGCGGCCGGTGCGGTCGCGCTCGGGACCACGAAGTTCCCGACCGAGGTCCCCGAGGACTGGGGGCGCGACAGCTTCGAGACCGTCATGTGGATGCTGCACCTGCTCGGTGGCGCGGTCTGGGCCGGCGGCCTGCTCGGGCTGCTGCTGCTCGCCCTGCCGGGCGCGCTGCCCGCGGCACTCGGGGCCGAGGACCGCCGCGCCTTCTGGGGTGCGACGATCCGCCGGTTCTCGGTGGCGGCGATGAGCTGCGTCGCGGCCATCGCGCTGTCCGGGCTGTGGCTGTACTGGGAGCACGTCGACGGCCCGTCGCAGCTGTTCTCCACGATGTACGGCCGCGTCCTCGGCGTGAAGATCCTCATCTTCGGGTCCCTGCTCGTGCTCGGGGCGGTCAACCAGTTCTGGCTGCACCCGCGGATCGAGGCGATGCGGGCCGCGGGGGACGAGCGGCCGCTGCGCACGATCGTCGCGCGGGAGTTCCGCACCGCGGTGGCGGTCGAGACGTTGCTGATCCTCGCGGTGCTGTTCGTGGCGCCGTTCCTGCACGGCTCGGCCCGCAACCAGGCGTTCCAGACCGAGGCGGCGGCGAACGCCACGTCGGCCTCGGCACCGCTGCCGAAGATCGCGCCGAAGCAGGTCACCACCTCGACCTGGGTGTGGGGGACCGCGGAGACGGTCGTGGTGGTCGCGGTGATGCTCGGCGGGTACCAGGTCTCGGGTCGGGTCGCGAAGCGGCTGACCGCCCGGCGGGCCGGATCAGCGGCCGACGGCGTAGCCCTGCATCCCGCGGGGGTTGGCAGCGCCGCGCAGGATTCCTGAACCCGGGTCGGTGCTGACGGCCGAGAGCCGTCCGAGCGACCACGGGCCGGCGACGACGACGGTGTGGCCGCGCCGGCGCAGGTCGGCCACGACCTCGCCGCCCACCCGGGACTCGACGACCACCTCGCCCGGGTGGGTCTCGCGGGGGTGGAACGACGACGGGAACGCGGTGGTGTGCCAGGCCGGCGCGTCGATCGCCGCCTGCAGGTCCAGTCCGCGGACGGTGTGGGCGAGCCAGAAGCACAGCTGCCACTGCTCCTGCTGGTCGCCGCCGGGGGTGCCGAACGCCAGCCACCGCCCGGTCCCGCGGTGCCGCGCCAACGACGGCGTGAGCGTGGTGCGGGGTCGCCTGCCGGGCGCCAGCGAGTTCGGCAGGTCGCGGTCGAGCCAGAACATCTGGGCGCGGGTGCCGAGCGCGAACCCGAGCTCGGGGACCACGGGGGAGCTCTGCAGCCAGCCGCCCGACGGCGTGGCCGAGACGATGTTGCCCCAGCGGTCGGCGACGTCGAGGTGGCAGGTGTCGCCGCGGACGTTGCCGTCGGTGCGGGTGGCGAGCGCGTGGACCACGCCCGGTGCCGGGGCCGCCGGTCCCGCATGACAAACTGTTCAGCGGGGCC
>CAXUNA010000146.1:0-8548 GCA_964252095.1 uncultured Jatrophihabitans sp.
AGCGGGCAGCCGCCGCAAGGACGGCAGGTGCAGGTGGTCGGCGTGCAGGTGCGAGACCACGACGACGTCGGCGCGGGCGGCTTCGGGACGCGGGGTGGGGCCGCCGAGCCGGCGCAGGTGGGCGACGCGGTCGGACAGCACGGGGTCGGTCAGCACCCGGACACCCGCGACGGTGAGCGTGGTGGTGGCGTGTCCCCACCACTGCACCGTCACGGCGTCGTCGCTCACGGCGTCGATCCTGCCGTCGGGGCCGTGACGGGGACGTCGGCGGGGTCGGGCGAGGGTGAGCCCGGCGAGGCGTCGGGAGCGCGTCCCGCCCCGGCGTCGTCGACGTCACCGGGCCGCAGTCCGAGCTGCCGCAACCGGTCCACGAGCAGGTCGTGCACCTCGACGCCGGTGAGCGGGGCCGCGCGGCCACCCTCCTCGGGGTCGACGGTGGTGCGGTGCCACCACCCGGCCGGGTGCAGCAGCACGGCCTCGGTCTGCGCGCCGCCGAGACCCCCGTGCGAGCCCACCAGCTCCTCGAAGGCGGTGACCTCCTCGGTCTCGGGGTCGTAGGCGCCGAGCAGCACGAGGTCGCCGACGTGGTCGCGGCGGTCGAGGTCGAGCAGGTCACCGGCGGCGCGTGGGCCGTAGGGCAGGAGCGGATCCGTGCCGTGCCCGCCGCTCGTGGCGCCGGCGGCGAGCTCACGTTCACCGTCGCCGCCCACGACCGCCAACCCGTCGTCCGTGCGGACCATCACGACGCCGATCCCGGGGTGGGTGGCGAGGGCCGTGACCAGGCCGGGGCACCGTTCCTCGATCTGCGCGCGGGTGAGCCGGCCGGGCACGTCGGGGAGGTAGATGTGCGCCAGGCTGCCCGAGGCCGCGACCACCGGGGCCGCGAACCGCGGTGACTCGACCGGGCGCCTGCCGCGGCCGAGCGCGACTGCGACGTCGTCCTCGTCGCGGTCGGTGCGGTGCCGCAGCAGTTTCTCCGTGGCGCCGGCGGCCACCGTGCCCTTGCGCGCCGCGCCGGTGAGCAGGACGTTCGCCGCACCCCACTGCTCGGCGGGGGCGGAGTCGACGTTCTCGTGCTCGTCGGCCTCGGCGCCGACGAGCGCCCGCACGAGCTCCTCCAACGTCTCGCCGTGGTTCTGCGAGAACGTTGCACCCTGCGCCTGTCCGTGGTCGGAGAGCACGACGATCTCGTAGTCGCGCCCGACCTCCTGCGCGATCCTCTCCAGCGCCGCGAGCACCCGGTCGAGGCCGTCGAGGGTGCGCAGCGACTCCGCGCGGGTGGGACCGGCGTGGTGGGCGACCTCGTCGTAGTCGACGAAGTCCACGTAGATCACCGGCGTGCCGAGGGCCATGTGCTCGGCCACCACCGACACGTTGATGTTGCGCAGCAGGACGGTCGAGACCGCCCGCAGCGCGACGTACGCGCCGTGCCGGGCGACACGCGGCCGCACGTCACGCCGGCGTTGCCGCCTGGCCTGCTGCAGTTCGGTGACGACCTCGCCGAGGAACAGCAGGAACGACCGGACGAAACCCCCGCCGGACACGGCGAAGTTGGCCAGGCCGGGGGTGTTGCGGGCCGGCAGCTTGGCGTCGCTCATCGTGAGGACGCTGGTCGGGGCGTCGCCGCTGAACAGGTTGGAGATCGACACCCCGCCGTCGGCGAGCAGGCCGCGGCCGTTCGACATCCGCGACTCGATCAGCGCGGCGTCCCGCGGCCGGTTCGCGACCAGCAGCCGGCCGTCACCGCCCGCGGCGTCCTTCTCGTACCAGCGGAACGACGGCACCGTCGTGACGTCGCGGTGCAGCAGCACCGACTGCCCGCCGGGCGTGGTCGACGGCAGCCCGGTGTGCCAGCGGTGCGACACGTAGCCGCCGCTGCGCAGCCACCGCGACAGCGTGGGGCAGGCGCCGGCCGTGATCGCCCCGCGCAGCACCGGCGCGGCGAGGCCGTCGAGCTGGACGACGAGCAGTCCCGGGCCCCGGGCGCCACGCCGCGACGACACCCGGACCGCGCGGCCGAGGACCTGGGCGAGGTAGTCGTCCTCGCTGCCGGCGTCGACGACCCAGTTGACGGCGGCGATGATCCCGGACGCGATCCAGGAGGCGACGAGGACGTCGAGGAACGGGTTCGCGTACGCGCCCGGGGTGATGGCGAGCGCCGTGTCGAGGATGACCGCCTGCGCGATCGCGCCGACCACCAGGATCCCGAGCGAGCCGATCGCGACGACCAGGGTGAGCAGCAGCGGGCGCAGCACGATCCCGACCCCGCCGACGGCCAGCACGATCAGCAGCAGCGTCTGGGCGCTCGAGGTCTGGTCGCCCGGCAGGATCCAGAAGGTGATCGCCAGCGCGAGGTAGGAGGTCGCGAGCCACCGCAGCCAGGCGAACACCCGGGCCCGGTTCCAGGTGAGGGCGTGCCGGACGCCGAGCGCGAGGCGGCGCTGCAGCGACGTCCGGCCCACGCGCGCCACGATAGGGGTGGTCGCCGTGCAGCCGGTCGGAAATCGCGTGCCGGACCCGTCGATACGATCGTCGCGTGAGTTCACCCGCCGCTGCCGCCCCCGTCCTCCACGTCGCCGCGGGGGAGTCCGCCGCGATCGCGGTCGAGCGTGCGGGGCTGCCCACCACGGGCCCGACGGCGGTGGTGGTGGTCCGCGAGCCGGCCGAGTTCGGCGCCGGCGCGCTGCGCGACCTCGCGTGGGTGCCCGAGGCGGACATCGACGTCGAGGCCGTGACGATCGACTCACCCGACGGCCTCGCCGTGCTGCGGCACTCGGCGGCGCACGTGCTCGCCCAGGCCGTCCAGGACGTCTTCCCGGGCACGCGCCTCGGCATCGGCCCGCCGATCGTCGACGGCTTCTACTACGACTTCGACCCCGACCAGCCGTTCACGCCGGCCGACCTCGACAAGCTCGAGAAGCGGATGCGCGAGATCGTCAAGAACGGCCAGCGGTTCGCACGCCGGCCGATCAGCGACGACGACGCCCGCGCCGAGCTCGCCCACGAGCCGTACAAGCTCGAGCTCATCTCGCTCAAGGGCGGGGGCGACGAGATCGAGGGCGCCTCGGCCGAGGTCGGCGAGGGCGCGCTGACGATGTACGACAACCTCGACGCCCGGACCGGTGACCGCGTCTGGACCGACCTCTGCCGTGGCCCGCACCTGCCCACGACCCGGCTCATCCCGGCGTTCGGCCTCACGCGGTCGGCCGCGGCCTACTGGCGCGGCAGCGAGAAGAACCCGCAGCTGCAACGCATCTACGGCACGGCGTGGCCGAGCAAGGACGAGCTCAAGGCCTACAAGGTGCGCCTCGAGGAGGCGGCCCGGCGCGACCACCGCAAGCTCGGTGTCGAGCTCGACCTGTTCAGCTTCCCCGACGAGATCGGCTCCGGCCTGCCGGTGTTCCACCCGCGCGGCGGCGTCATCAAGCGCGAGATGGAGGACTACGTCCGTCGGGCCCACATCGAGAACGGGTTCGAGTACGTCGGCACGCCCCACATCACCAAGGCGGGGCTGTTCCACACGTCGGGCCACCTGCCCTACTACGCCGACGCCATGTACCCGGGCATCGAGGTCGACGGCGCCGAGTACCGCCTGAAGTCGATGAACTGCCCGATGCACAACCTCATCTACCGCTCGCGCGGGCGGTCCTACCGCGACCTGCCGTTGCGGCTGTTCGAGTTCGGGCACGTCTACCGGCACGAGAAGTCCGGCGTCGTGCACGGTCTCACGCGCGTGCGCGGCTTCGCCCAGGACGACTCGCACTCCTACGTCACGCCCGAGCAGGCGCCGGGGGAGATCCAGCACCTGCTGGACTTCGTGCTCGGACTGCTGCGCGACTTCGGCCTCGACGACTTCTACCTCGAGCTGTCCACGCGCGACGACTCCAAGCCCGACAAGTTCATCGGCTCCGACGAGGAGTGGAAGATCGCGACCGACGTCCTGCGTGACGTCGCGGTGGCGTCCGGGCTCGACCTCGTCCCCGATCCGGGCGGGGCCGCCTTCTACGGCCCGAAGATCTCGGTGCAGGCGAAGGACGCGATCGGCCGCACCTGGCAGCTGTCGACGATCCAGTACGACTTCAACCAGCCCCGCGGGTTCGAGCTGGAGTACACGGCGCCCGACGGTTCGCGGCAGCGCCCGGTGATGATCCACTCGGCGAAGTTCGGCTCGATCGAGCGGTTCATCGGCGTGCTCACCGAGCACTACGCGGGAGCGTTCCCGGCGTGGCTCGCGCCGGTGCAGGTGGTCGGCATCCCCGTCACCGACGAGCAGGTCGACTACCTCTACGACGTCGTCCGGCAGCTGAAGACCGCGGGCATCCGCGCCGAGGTCGACGCCTCCGACGACCGCATGCAGAAGAAGATCCGCGAGGCCAGCAAGCAGAAGGTGCCGTTCGTGCTCATCGTCGGTGCCACCGACGCCGAGGCGGGCGCGGTGTCGTTCCGCTACCGCGACGGCTCGCAGCGCAACGGGGTACCGGTGGCCGACGCGATCCAGGAGGTCGTCGACTGGGTCGCGGCCCGTGAGAACGGGTCGCCCACGGCCGAGGTGGTGCCGGAGGAATCGACCGTCGTCGATGCCTGAGGAACCCGCCGAGGTCGAGCCCGCGGCCGACTTCGCGGGTGACGACGACAGTTTCGGCCGGCTCTGGACGCCGCACCGGATGGCGTACATCACCGGCGACGCGAAGCCCGCCGACGACTCCGCCGGCGAGTGCCCGTTCTGCCGCGCCCCGCAGCGCTCGGACGCGGACGGCCTCATCGTGGCGCGTGGCGAGACGGTCTACTGCGTGCTGAACCTGTTCCCGTACAACTCCGGTCACCTCATGGCCGTGCCGTACCGGCACGTCCCCGACTACACCGACCTCACGGTGGCCGAGACCGCCGAGTTCGCGGCGTTCACCCAGACCGCGATGCGGGTGCTGCGCGAGGTCTCGGGCCCGCACGGGTTCAACCTCGGGATGAACCAGGGTGCGGTCGCCGGGGCGGGGATCGCGGCGCACCTGCACCAGCACGTCGTCCCGCGCTGGGGCGGCGACACCAACTTCATGCCGATCGTCGCCCACACCCGGGTGCTGCCGGAACTGCTCGCCGACGCCCGCACCAGGCTCGCCGCCGCCTGGCCCGCCTGAGCAACGTGATCACGACGTTTCTGTCGCGGATCCGGCCTCCGCAGCGACCGGAACGTCGTGATCAACTCGGACCGGGGGGCTACCGACCGGTAACTTCGAGGTCCGCGGATGTCCGGTCCGGCCCCGGAGTGGCCTAAGCTCCAGGTCAAATGCTGAACGTCCACGCCCGCGCCGGCGTCTCCAGGCTGCTCGAACCCACGGGCAAGCGCCTCGCCCGGATGGGCGTCACCCCCGACTCCATCACGCTCGTGGGCACCGTCGCGGCCGTCGTCGGGTCGCTGGTGTTCTTCACCCAGGGCTGGTGGTTCTCCGGGACCATGCTGATCTGGGGCGCCGTGATGCTCGACGTCCTCGACGGCGCCGTGGCCCGCGCCGGGGGCACGTCGAACGCGTTCGGCGCGGTGCTCGACTCCACCTGCGACCGGATCGTCGACGCCGCGGTGTTCGGCTCGCTCGCCTGGTACTTCGCCCGGCACGACCAGCCGGCGCTGCTCGTCGCGTCGATGCTGTGCCTCGTCCTCGGGTCGCTGACCTCGTACATCCGCGCCCGGGCCGAGGGCGTGGGTCTCTCGGCCACCGTCGGGATCGCCGAACGGGCCGAGCGGCTGATCATCGTGCTGGTCGGCACCGGCCTCTCGGGCGAGCACCTGCGGGTCCCGTACGTGCAGGCCATCGCGCTGTGGGTGCTGGTCGCGGCGTCGACCGTCACCGTCGTCCAGCGCCTCGCCACCGTCCGCCGACAGACCCGTCCGGTCCCCAACGCGCCCGCGGGTCACGTCGAGGCGGCCGGCGGCACCGACGTCGGTTTGCGCCGGCTGCTCAGCCGTCGTCACCCGCACCCGACCGAGGCGCCGGCCCCGACGACCCCCGTGTCACCAGCGACGACGACCAGCCCTCCCGCACCTGAGCGCCCCGACCCGGTAGACAGGCCCCGTGCCCGGCCTGCCCGCTGACCTCGCAGCCCACCTCACCGATTCCGCGTACGCCGCGGGATGGCGAGGTGTCCGCGCCCTCCCGGAAGGCCTCGCCCGCACGGCGTTCTCCCGCGGCGCGGACCTCGGGACCCGGCGCGGCGGCAAGGGCGTCGACCGGCTGCGTCGCAACCTGCGCCGGGTGCTGATCGCCACCCGGGGCTCCGACGAGGGGCTCGACCACCTCGTCGAGGCGGCGATGCGCTCCTACTCGCGCTACTGGCGCGAGACGTTCCGCCTGCCCGGCATGGACAAGCCCACGGTGGCCCGCACGGCCGAGGACGGCATGGTCGGCATCGAGCACGTCGACGCCGCGATGGCCGCGGGGAAGGGCGCGATCCTGGCGCTGCCGCACAGTGGGAACTGGGACGTCGCGGCGGTCTGGCTGGTGGCGCACGGCGTGCCGTTCACGACGGTGGCCGAGCGGCTGAAGCCCGAGTCGCTGTTCGACCGGTTCGTCGCGTACCGCGAGAGCCTCGGGATGGAGGTCATCCCGCTGTCCGGGGGCGCGCAGCCACCGGTCGAGGTGCTCACCGAGCGGCTGCGGGCGGGCGGGGCGATCTGCCTGCTGTCGGACCGCGACATGTCCCGCCACGGCGTCCCCGTCGAGTTCTTCGGGGCGGCGGCCACGATGCCGCCCGGCCCGGCCCTGCTCGCCGCCCAGACCGGCGCCGCCCTGCTGCCGGTGCACGTCTCCTTCACCGGGACGGGCACGCCGGACGAGGGCTGGCGGCAGTGGGTCGGCCCGCCCGTCGATCTCGGCGACGGCTCGCTCACCGAGCGGATCGGGCGCGGCACGCAGGCGGTCGCCGCCGCCTTCGAGGCGCGGATCGGGCGCTGGCCGGAGGACTGGCACATGCTCGCGACGCTCTGGACGGACGACCGGTCCACGCGCCCTACCATGGGGGCATGAGCGAGGAGATCACCGAGACGACGGCCACGGGCAGCACGGTCGGCACCGCCCGGGTCAAGCGCGGCATGGCCGAGATGCTCAAGGGCGGCGTCATCATGGACGTCGTCACGGCCGCGCAGGCCAAGATCGCGGAGGACGCCGGCGCCGTCGCCGTCATGGCGCTCGAGCGGGTCCCGGCCGACATCCGGGCGCAGGGCGGGGTGTCGCGGATGAGCGACCCCGACATGATCGACTCGATCATCGCGACCGTCTCGATCCCGGTGATGGCCAAGGCGCGCATCGGTCACTTCGCCGAGGCGCAGGTGCTGCAGAGCCTGGGCGTCGACTACATCGACGAGTCCGAGGTGCTCACCCCGGCCGACTACGCCCATCACATCGACAAGTGGAAGTTCACGGCGCCGTTCGTCTGCGGGGCGACCAACCTCGGCGAGGCGCTGCGCCGGATCACCGAGGGCGCGGCGATGATCCGCTCCAAGGGCGAGGCCGGCACCGGTGACGTGTCGAACGCCGTCACCCACATGCGCACGATCGGCGGGGAGATCCGCCGGCTGACCACGCTGGCCGAGGACGAGCTGTTCGCCGCCGCCAAGGACCTGCAGGCGCCGTACGAGCTGGTGGCCGAGGTCGCCCGCACCGGCTCGCTGCCGGTCGTGCTGTTCACCGCCGGCGGCATCGCCACCCCGGCCGACGCCGCGATGATGATGCAGCTCGGCGCCCAGGGCGTCTTCGTCGGCTCCGGCATCTTCAAGTCCGGCAACCCGCAGCAGCGCGCCGAGGCGATCGTCAAGGCCACGACGTTCTACGACGACCCCGACGTCGTCGCGAAGGTCTCCCGCGGGCTCGGCGAGGCGATGGTCGGCATCAACGTCGACGACATCCCGGTGCCGCACCGGCTGGCCGAGCGCGGCTGGTAGAGCCCGATCTCGGGTGTCGAGGCCGCCGGAGTCGGCCTCGATACCCAAAACCGGCCGGACGCGGCACCCTGGTCGGCATGTGCCGATCGATCAAGACGCTGCGCCCGCCCTACATCGACGACGTCACGCCCGACGACACCCACGCCGCCGCGCTGCAGTACGTGCGCAAGGTCGCGGGGATGCGGACGCCCGCGGCCCACAACGCGGCGGCGTTCGAGGCCGCGGTCGCGACGGTCACGGCGGCCACCGACGAGTTGCTGGCCGCGCTCGTCCTCCGTGGCAAGCCGGGCCCGACCCAGACGCACCGCCACGCCGACGGCACGGTGCACGAACACGTCTGACACGAACTCGTGTGACATCGACACCGGTGCCCTAGGCTCCGCGGCATGCGCCTCCTGGCCCGTTTCGTCGCCGGCCTGCTGATCGCGGTCGGGCTGGCCGCGGGGGTGGACGGTGCGCTCCGGCTCTCCGGCGGCACGGGCGGCAGCATCGGGACGACGGGTGCCGCGCTGCTGACGATCGGCGGCTTTGTGGTGATGGTCTTCGGCTGCGCGCTGCTGCCCGGTCGCACGAGCGGCAGCGGCACGACACGCCTGGAGGACGTCCCGCTCTCCCGGC
>CAXUNA010000147.1:0-8544 GCA_964252095.1 uncultured Jatrophihabitans sp.
TTCTGGCAGACCAGCACCTGCTCGGCGATGGTGGCGACCGGCTTCGGCGGCAGCGGCGGCGGGACCGACGCGAACAGCGGGGCGAGTTCCGCGACCTGACCCGCCGGCGACCAGGTGGCCATGCCCTGATTCCACACCGGCGTCGCCGGGGTCAGCTCACCACTCGCGACCCGTGCCGCGAGCTCGGACGGCGGGACCGGTCCGACCTGCTGGCCGTTGATCCCGAGGAAGAACGGCAGCGCGGCGCCGGGCAGCGGCGGCGGACCCTGTTGCCCCGCGTTGCTCTGGGGATTCTGGTTCGCGAGCGCGCCCGCCATCTGCTGGCCGAGCGCGACGCCGAAGCCGAGCCCGAGGCCCTCGCCGGCGCCGCCGGGGTTGTTCGCGGCATCGCCGATCGCCGTGGCGGTCTGGTACTTCGTGTACTGGTCGAGGTTGCCCATGACGCCCATCGACGTCCGCTTGTCGAGGACCTCCTCGACCTCCGGCGGCAGCGAGATGTTCTCGATGACGAACCGGGGGATCGCGATGCCCATGTCGGCGAGGTTGGTGGTGAGCGTGCCGCCGAGGGTCGCGGCGATCGAGGTCTGGTTCGCGGCGAGGTCGAGCATCGGCAGGTTCGAGGTCGCGAGCGCGGTGGCGACCTGGCCGACGATCGTCTGGCGCAGGAACTCGGCGACCTCGTCGGTGCGGAACTGTGGGTCGGTGCCGACCAGCTGCCGGATGAGCTTGCCGGCGTCGACGACCTGCAGCGCGTACGTGCCGAACGCGCGCAGCCGCACCATGCCGAACTCGGCGTCGCGCATCGTGATGGGGTTCTGCGTGCCCCACTTCATGTCGGTGTAGAGCCGGGTGCCGACGAAGTACACCTCGGCCTTGAACGGCGATTCGAAGCCGTACTTCCAGCCCTTGAGATCCGCGAGGATCGGGAGGTTCTTCGTCTCGAGCGTGTACGTCCCGGGCGTGAAGACGTCGGCGATCCGTCCCTCGCTCTCGAAGACCGCGACCTGGCCCTCGCGCACGACCAGCTGCGCGCCGTTCTTGATCTCGTTGTCGTGCCGCTCGAAGCGGTACACGATCGTGTCGCGGCTGTCGTCGAGGAACTCGACGATGTCGATGAACTGGCTGCGCAAGTTGTCCATGAAGCCCACAGCGCAGACCTTAGGGCAGAGGAACTGCCGTCACGAGGCCAGTTGGCGAGCCGCCCGCTGCCGCCGGCCCGGCCCGGCGTCCGCCTGCTCGGGCCGGGTGATCTCGGCCCAGACGTCGTCCAGCGACAGGCCCACGACGGCCGCGACCGCCGCGACGGTGGGGAAGGCCGGGGTGGCGATCCGGCCGGTCTCGATCTTGCGCAGGGTCTCCGGCGAGACCCCGGCGTCGAGTGCGGTCTCGAGCAGGGAACGCCCGCCGCGAGCCCGCCGCAGCACGACGCCGAGCCGTTTCCCGCGTTCGACCTCGGCGGCGTTCAGGGGCAACCGGACCATGACCCGATGATAGTACCGGTATGACATGGCCGGTACCGTCGACGGTGAACCGAGAGGGAGTGTGTCCGTGATCGAGATCCTCAGCCCCACCCAGGTGCAACGGGCCCGGGGCACCGGTGCGCTGGTCTCGGAGATCCTGCAGACGATGAAGGGTCGCACCGTCGTCGGCACCAACCTGCTGGAGATCGACGGCTGGGTCCGGGACATGATCCGGGACGCGGGTGCGGAGTCCTGCTACGTCGACTACGCGCCGTCGTTCGGACGGGGTCCGTTCGGTCACTACATCTGCACGTCGGTCAACGACGCCGTCCTGCACGGTCTCCCGTTCGACCACCGGCTCGCCGACGGCGACCTGCTCACCCTCGACCTCGCCGTCGTCAAGGCGGGCGTCGCCGCGGACGCCGCGATCAGCTTCATCGTGGGGCAGTCGCGGCCGGCGGAGAGCGTCGCGCTCATCGACGTCACGGAACGGGCGTTGCGGGCGGGGATCGCGGTGGCCGGCCCCGGGGCGCACGTCGGGGACATCTCGCACGCCATCGGTTCCGTGCTCGGCGCGGCGGGGTACCCGATCAGCACCGAGTTCGGCGGCCACGGCATCGGCACGACCATGCACCAGGACCCCCACGTCTCCAACACCGGAAGGCGCGGGCGCGGTTACAAGCTGCGGCCCGGCCTGCTGCTCGCGATCGAACCGTGGGTCATGGCCGACACGGCCGAGCTCACGACCGACCCCGACGGCTGGACGCTGCGCAGCCGCACCGGGTGCCGGACGGCGCACACCGAGCACACGATCGCGATCACCGAGCACGGGGCGGACGTGCTGACCGCCTGACCGCCTGACCGCCCGACCGGCCTGACCGCCCGACCGGCCCGACCGGCCCGACCGGCCCGACCGGTCAGTGGTGGAACGACGGCGGGCCGCTGTTGCCGGCCTTCGCGACGTCACTGACGAGCGTGTGGGTGACCGCCGTCAGGTCGCGCAGGAACAGGTCGGCGAGGTCGTCGGAGAACCCGTGGCGGCACACCACCCGCAGCACGGCCAGATCGGTGCGGTCCGCGGGGAACGTGTAGGCCGGCACCTGCCAGCCGTGCTCGCGCAGCCCGCGTGACACCGCGAAGACGTCCCACTCCGTCACGCCGTCCGCGGTGGTGAACGCGAAGACCGGGAGCTGGTCACCGCGGGTGACCAGTCGGTACTCGGCCATCGCGTCGATCCGCTCGGCGAGCGACGTCGCGACGTCGCGCGACGACTGCTGCACGGCGGTGAACCCGTCGAACCCCAGCCGCAGGAACATGTAGTACTGCGCGATGACCTCGGCGCCGGGGCGGGAGAAGTTGAGCGCGAAGGTCGGCATGTCGCCGCCGAGGTAGTTGACGTCGAAGACCAGCTCCTTCGGCAGCGCGTCGGCGTCACGCCAGATCGCCCAGCCGACGCCGGGGTAGACCAGGCCGTACTTGTGGCCCGACGTGTTGATCGAGGCGACCCGCGGCAACCGGAAGTCCCACACCAGGTCGGGGTCGAGGAACGGCGCGATCATGGCGCCGGACGCGCCGTCGACGTGGATCGGGACATCGGGTCCGCCGTGCGCCGCGAGCTCGTCGAGTGCGGCGGCGATCTCGGCGACCGGCTCGTAGCTGCCGTCGAACGTCGAGCCGAGGATCGCGACCACGCCGATGGTGTTCTCGTCGCACTGCGCGACCGCCTCGGCGGCGCCGAGGTGCAGCCGGTCGCCCTCGAGCGGGACCAGCCTCGCCTCGACGTCCCAGTAGCGGCAGAACTTCTCCCAGCACACCTGGACGTTCGCGCCCATGACGAGATTCGGCCGCCGCGTGCGGTCGTTCCCGGTCCGGGCCGCCCAGCGGTGCTTGAGCGCCATGCCCGCCAACATGCAGGCCTCGCTGGAGCCGGTCGTGGAACACCCGGTCGCGACGTCCGGGTCCGGCGCGTGCCACAGGTTCGACAGGATCGCGACGCACCGGTTCTCGATCGCCGCCGTCTGCGGGTACTCGTCCTTGTCGATCATGTTCTTGTCGACCGCCTCGGCCATGAGCCGGTCGGCCTGCGGTTCCATCCACGTCGTCACGAAGGTGGCGAGGTTGAGGCGGGCGCTGCCGTCGAGCAGCAGCTCGTCGTGCACCAGCTGGTACGCGACGTCCGGCGGCACCGCACCCCGGGCGAGTGCGCGCAGCGGTGCGGTGACCTCCTGCTCGAGCGCCGGGTTGGCGATCCGCGCGAACGGGTTCGTCCCCCGCTGCGCATCGTGGGAACGAGCCGGGACCTTGCCGCCACGCAGCGCCATCGTTGCAGTGTGGCAGCGGCGGGTGCGGACGCCGTCGCCGCCGCAGATCCTTACACGGGGACGACGGGTCAGGCGTTGGTCCAGACCGGGGCGCGCTTGGCGAGGAACGCCTGCATGCCCTCCTGGGCGTCGCAGGTGACGGCGTTGGTGGCCATCACCTCCTGCATCGCGACGTAGGCCTCGTCCTGCGGCAGGTCGATCTGGCGGTAGAAGGCCTGTTTGCCGACGGCCAGGGTCAGCGCGCTCGCCGCGGCGATCTGTCCGGCCAGCGCCAGCGCCCGGGGCAGGACCGCGCCGGGTTCGACGACCTCGTTGACCAGCCCCCAGTCGGCGGCGGTGGCGGCGTCGACCGGCACGCCGGTGAGCAGCATCTGCATCGCCCGCTTGCGGCCGATCGCCCGGCTGACCGCGACCATCGGTGTCGAGCAGAACAGCCCGATCCGCACTCCTGGCGTGCCGAACACCGAGGCGCTGGACACCACCGCGAGGTCGCAGGTCGCGACCAGCTGACAGCCGGCAGCGACCGCCATGCCGTCGACCGCGGCGATCACCGGCTGCGGGATCTGCTGGACCGTCGTCATCAGCTCGGTGCAGACGGCGAACACCTCCCGCTCGTCCTCGAGCGTGCGGTCGACCATCTCCGAGAGGTCGTGGCCGGCCGAGAACGCCGGGCCCTCGTGGGTGAGGACGAGCGCGCCGACCCCGTTCGCCGACAGCGCGCGCAGGGCGGCCGTCAGGGCGCGCATGGTCGCGACCGACAGCGGGTTGCGACGCCGGGCGTCGGCGAGCGTGACGACTCCCACCGTGCCCTCCACGGACGTGCGGACGGCGGTGGCGGTCTGGTCCATGCCGTCGATTCTCGCTGCTCGCCCGTGGCGGGAACAGGCGGCATGTCCGTACGGTTGTGCGGATGACCCGGCACGCCTGTCCCGCCGGCTGACGTGTCGAAGGAGGCAACCGTGACGATCACCGACCACGACCACCCGATCGACCCCGAGCGGGTGGCGCACGCCCGGGCGCGGCTGCCCAGCGCCGACGACGCCGCGCGGCTCACCGGTCTGCTGTCGCTGATGGCCGATCCGGTGCGGCTGCGGCTGATCTACGCCCTCGACGTCGCCGAGGAGCTCTGCGTCGGCGACCTGGCGCTCGCCCTCGACGTCAGCGAGGACTCGGTCTCCTACGCGCTGCGCCTGCTGCGCACCGCCGGCCTGCTGGTCACCCGCAAGCAGGGCCGGGTCGTGTTCAACCGGCTCGCCGACGACTTCCCCGCCCCACTGCGCGACCACTGCCTGCGGCAACTGATCGCCCTGACCCACACCACCGACGAGTGACGGAGTGACCCCATGACCACCACCACCTACCCCGTGACCGGCCTGACCTGCGCGCACTGCGTCGCCGCGGTCACCGAGGAGCTCTCGGCCGTCGACGGCGTGAGCCTGGTCGAGGTCGCGCTCGACGCCGGCGGCACGTCGACCGTGACGGTCGTCAGCGCCGCGCCGCTCGCCGACGATCAGGTCGCGACCGCGCTCGACGAGGCCGGCGACTACCGCCTCGCCCCCTGAACCCACCCCACGTCGAAGGACCTGTCATGACCGTTGCACACAACACCGATCCCCGGGACGTCGAACTCGTCATCGGCGGGATGACGTGTGCCTCGTGCGCGGCGCGGGTGCAGAAGAAGCTCAACAAGCTCGAGGGTGTCACCGCCTCGGTGAACTACGCGACCGAGAAGGCGTGGGTGACAGCCCGCCCCGAGGTCAGCGTCGAGCAACTCATCGGCACCGTCGAGGCGACCGGGTACACCGCGGAGGTGCCGGCCGCCTCGCCGGCACCGCGGCCGGACTCCGACGGTGACGTCGACCCGGCGACCCGCGCCCTCCGCCGGCGGCTGCTCGTCTCGGCCGTGCTCGCCCTCTCGGTCCTGGTGCTGTCGATGGTGCCGCCGCTGCAGTTCACCGACTGGCAGTGGCTGGCACTGGTGCTGGCCTCGCCGGTCGTCGTGTGGGGAGCGCTGCCGTTCCACCGGGCCGCGCTGATCAACCTGCGGCACCGGGCCACGACGATGGACACCCTCGTGTCCGTCGGGGTCCTGGCCGCCTACGGCTGGTCGCTCTGGGCGCTGTTCCTCGGCGACGCCGGGATGCCCGGCATGCGGATGTCGTTCTCCTTCACCGCCACCGGCGGCGACGACATCTACCTCGAGGTCGCCTCGGCTGTCACGGTGTTCCTGCTCGCCGGCCGCTACGCCGAGGCGCGGGCCAAACGACGGTCGTCGGCGGCGCTCCGCTCCCTGCTCGAGCTCGGCGCGAAGGACGTCGCGGTGCTGCGCGGTACCGACGAGGTGCGCATCCCGCTCGACCGGCTCGTGGTCGGCGACCGGTTCGTGGTGCGTCCGGGGGAGAAGATCGCCACCGACGGCCGGGTCGAGTCGGGCCGTTCGGCCGTCGATTCCTCGATGCTGACGGGGGAATCGGTACCGGTGGAGGTCGCAGAGGGTGCCGACGTCGTCGGCGCCACCGTGAACGTCGGCGGGCGGTTGGTCGTGCGCGCCACCCGGGTCGGCGCCGACACCCAGCTCGCCCAGTTGGCGACGCTGGTCGAGGCCGCCCAGCACGGCAAGGCCCAGGTGCAACGGTTGGCCGACCGGGTGTCCGCGGTCTTCGTGCCGGTCGTCATCGTGCTGGCGCTGGCGACCCTCGCCGGCTGGTGGGTCGTGAGCGGTGACGTGCACGCCGCCTTCACCGCCGCCGTCGCAGTTCTCATCGTCGCGTGCCCGTGCGCACTCGGACTGGCGACGCCGACCGCGCTGATGGTCGGCACCGGCCGCGGAGCGCAGCTCGGGATCGTCATCAAGGGCCCGGAGGTGCTGGAGAGCACCCGCGCCGTCGACACCGTCGTGCTGGACAAGACCGGAACGGTCACCACCGGGCGGATGAGGCTGCTCGAGGTCCTGCCCTCCGGGGGCGTCGACCCTGATGACCTGCTCGCCACCGCGGCGGCCGTCGAGGCCGGCAGTGAGCACCCGGTGGGCGCGGCGATCGTGACGGCCGCCCGCGACCGGGGCCTGGCCCTCGCGTCCGTCGAAGGATTCGCCAACGATGCCGGTCTCGGGGTCACCGGAACCGTGCCCGCCGGCGGCGGCACGCGGTCCGTGGTGGTCGGGCGGCCGTCGTTGTTGCGGCAGTGGTCGGTGCCGTCGGATCCCGCGGTCGCCACGGCGGTTGATGCTGCACAGGGCAACGGTCGCACCGCCGTGGTGGTCGCGTGGGACGGCGTCGCCCGCGGGGTGCTCGTGGTCGGCGACACCGTGAGATCCTCCAGCGCCGCGGCGATCGCACGCTTGCGGGAGCTCGGGTTGCGGCCGGTGCTGCTGACCGGGGACAACGCCCGGGCGGCGGCCGCGGTGGCCGCCGAGGTGGGGATCGACGCCACCGACGTCGTCGCGGACGTCCTGCCCGCCGGGAAGGTCGACGCCGTCCGCGACCTGCAGGCGCGCGGAGCCGTCGTCGCGATGGTGGGTGACGGCGTCAACGACGCCGCGGCGCTCGCCACCGCCGACCTCGGCATCGCGATGGGGAGCGGCGCCGACGTCGCGATCGAGGCGTCGGACCTCACCCTGGTCCGTGCCGACCTGCTCGCCGCCGTCGACGCCATCCGGCTGTCGCGCCGGACGCTCGCGACCATCAAGGGCAACCTGTTCTGGGCCTTCGCGTACAACGTCGCCGCCGTGCCGCTCGCGGCGTCGGGCCTGCTGAACCCGCTCATCGCCGGCGCGGCCATGGCCTTCAGCTCGGTCTTCGTGGTGACCAACAGCCTGCGCCTGCGCCGGTTCCGCCCCACCGTCTCCGGCTAGGGAACCGCCTTGCCGTCATGCCGGAACCCGCCGTCATGGCGGGTCCCGGCATGATCACGACGAACGGGCGTAGCTGCGGATCAACTCGATCGTGGCGTCGAGCGCGGTCTCGAGGGGCAGCGTGGTCCGGCGGGTCTGGGTGAGCAGCAGGCCGCCCTGCAGCGCGGCGAGCAGGGCGAGGGCGAGCCGGTCGGTGTCGGCGTCGTCGCGCAGCAGTCCGCGTTCGCGCATGGTGGCGAGCCCGCTGCGCAGCGGGGCCTCCCACTGCTCGAAGCCGGCGACCAGATCGGCGCGCGCGGTGGGGTCGTCCTCGGCGATCTCCGCGGCGATCGAACCGATCGGGCAGCCGCCCACACAGTGCCGTGACCGTTGCAGTGTGACCAGTCGGTCGCGCCACCGGCCGAGCGCCTCGAAGGTGTCGAGGGCGTCGAGTTCGGGTTGCTGGGCCGCGAGGATCTGGTCGGTCTGGAAGGCGATGACCGCGCGCATGAGGGTCTGCTTGTCGCCGAAGTAGTGGTAGAGCTGCGACGCGCTGACCCCCGCCTCCCGCTGGACGTCCTCGATGCCGGTGCGGGTGACGCCGTGCAGGAAGACCAGTCCGGCCGCCGCCTCGATGATGCGGGCGCGGGTCGCGCGGCCCTTCGCGGTGAGGCCGTCGGTGGATCCCGGTGCCCGGGCGGTCGCACTCCTCGTCATGCCGACGAGGCTACCCAGTTTTCTGGAGTGGCGTCTCCAATTCGACGGAGGCAGTCTGGAGCCATCGCTCCATTCCGACCGAGAGGATCCACCATGACCACCGACCTGACCGGCACCACCGCCCTGGTCACGGGCGCCACCAGCGGCATCGGCCGCGCCACCGCGACAGCGCTCGCGGCACTCGGCGCGCACGTCGTCGTGGCCGGTCGTGACA
>CAXUNA010000148.1:0-8534 GCA_964252095.1 uncultured Jatrophihabitans sp.
GAACAGCATGACGAGGATCAGGATCAGGTAGGGCGCGGCCTCCTGGATCACCGCGCCGAACTGATATCCGGACACGGTCTGCACCACGCCCACGAGGACGGCTCCGACGGCCGCCCCCGAGTAGTTGCCGATACCGCCGAGGGCGACGACGACGAACGCCACGATGGTGAAGTTCGTCGCGAGCTGCGGCGCGATGGGCTGGGTGAGGACCAGCAGCATCCCCGCGGCCGCCGCGAGGGCGGCACCGACGCTGAACCCGATGAGCCGCAGCCGGCGCGGGTTGATACCGCACGCTCCCGCGCCCAGGGGACTCTGGGCGGTGGCGAGCAGGCTGGTCCCGGTCCGGGTCCGGCGCAACCACACCGAGATCGCCAGGGTGAGCAGCCCGGCGAGGACCACGCCCACCAGCAGCGCCGCCGGGAATCGCAACGAACCCACCTTCAACGACGACTGGAGGTATGGGATGGTCTTGAAGTCCGAACCCCACACCTTTTGCCCGATGTTGATGAGGATGTACGACAGGCCGAACGTCGCCATCAGGGTCAGCAGCTCACCCTGTTTGCCACGCACCGGGATCCGCTCGATGATCAACCACTGCGCCGCCGCTCCCACGACCGCGGCGATGATCATCATGATCATCAGCCCGAGGAACGGGTTCACCCCGTGGTCGTACAGGCTGTAGACACCCAGGCCGCCCAGCACGATGAACGCGCCGTGCGCGAGGTTGACGATGCCCATGACCCCGAAGATCAGGTTCAGTCCCTGTGCCATCAACAAGTAGAAACCACCGAGGAACACACCGTTCAGTACCACCTGGACGTACGTCATCGTACGAACTCCTCGAAGGTGTTTCGGTGCGTCATGACGTCCTCAGTACGGCAGGACGGCGGTGGTGCTCGCGTCGCTCTTGGGGTAGACGATCGACAGCTTCCCGCCGGAGTACTGGTCGAGCACGGGCGAGTACCCGGTCTGGACGCCGTCCGACTCGACCTTGTAGGTGCCGAGGATCGTCGGGTAGCTCCCGGAGTGCAGAGCGTCGTTGACCTTCGACTTGTTGGTGGAACCGGCGGCCTTGATTGCCGCGGCCACGACCTGCACGGTGGCGTAGGCTGCGGCGCTCTGGCCGTTCGCGGCCGTGCCGTACTTGGCCTGGTAGGCGCTCGCGAAGTCGTCGCTGCCGGGGAGCTTCAGGGCCGGCGCCCAGATGGAGTAGCCGATCGCCTTGTCGGCCAGTGCGCCGAGCGCCTTCGGGAACGCCGGGTCCTCAGCGGTGGCCGAGGCGATGATCTTGGGCCGGAAGCCCTGCTGGTCCAGCGCGCGGGTCAGGCCGATGCTGTCCTGGATCGCCGAGCACTCGATGACGACCTCGGGGTTGTCGCCCTTGATCTTCAACGCGGTCGAGGAGAAGTCGCTCGTGGTGGCCGCGTAGCTGATTCGGGAGACGAGGGTGGAGCCGGCGGTCTTGACGGCCGTCTCGGCGCCGTCACAGATCTGGCTGTAGGCGTCGAGGTCGTTGTTGACGAGGGTGATCCGCGTGTAGCCCGCGTCCTTGGCGAACTGCGGCACCTGCGCGAGCACCGTGCTGCCCGGGCCGAGACCCGCCATCACGCTGTACTTGGTGTTGGCGAAGACCGACGGTGACGACGTCTGGCTGTGAGCCATCGGCGTCGTGTACCGCTCGGCGAGCTGCGCCGCAGGTCCGGCGAGAGCGCTCCCGTACGGGCTGAGCAGGACGTCGGCCTTGTCCTGGGTGAGGAACTTCGTGTACAGCCGGCCGACCGCGCCGGCGTCGCTCTGGTCGTCCTCCTGCTTGAGTTCCAGCTGGCGGCCGAGCACACCGCCGGCCTTGTTGATCTGGTCGACGGCCAAGGCGTAGCCGTTCGCGACGTTGGTACCGCTCGACGCGTACTTGCCGGTCGACGAGACGGACGTGCCGATCACGATCGGGCCGCTTCCGCTTCCGCTTCCGCCGCCCGACGACGATCCGCCGCTGCTGCACGCAGACAGCAGGCCCGTTGCTGCCATTGCGACGATGACTGCTGTCGTCGACTTCCTCACGGCGATCGCTCCTTCGTTGGACGACGCCCCCGCCAACCGGTGTGCGTGGGACGAGTCTCGACGCGTGGCCACGACCGCGTCAAGCATTTCTTCGGTTTTGCCGGATGAGTATTCGGGATCCGGAAGATCTCGGACCCGCGCGATACGGTGGCGACCGGGTCGGGACACGACCATGACGACAGCGGGCGGCGGGGCGCCGCCCGCCGTCGGTCGCAGGACGTGCAACGTGTCCCGGACTGTAAACAAGTGTGTTGACTGCTGTCAACAAAGGTGTTGACGCGACGAACCGGAGGAGATCATGGCCGATTCCGTACTGGTGGCGGTGCAGGACCGCACACTGGTCATCACGCTCAACCGGCCCGAGGTCCGGAACGCGCTCAACGCGGAGGTCGCGTTCGCGGTCGCCGATGCCTTGGACCGGCTCGACGCCGACCCCGATGTCACCGTGGGCGTGCTTACCGGTGCCGGCGGGACGTTCAGCGCCGGGATGGACCTGCGCGCGTTCGCCGCGACCGGCGAGCGGCCGCAGGTGCCCGGCCGTGGCCTCGCCGGACTCACCGAGACGCCACCGCGCAAACCGTTGCTCGCCGCGGTCGAGGGTTACGCGCTGGCCGGGGGCTGCGAGCTGGCGCTCGCGTGCGATCTGATCACCGCCGCCGAGGACGCTGCGTTCGGCATCCCGGAGGTGAGGCGGGGACTGATGGCGGGCTCCGGGGGCCTGGTCGCGCTGCCCCGACGGATCCCGGCGTCGATCGCGATGGAGTACGCGCTCACCGGCCGGAACATGCCGGCCGCCGAGGCGTACCGCTGGGGCCTGGTCAACCGCCTCACGTCGTCCGGAGGTGCGCTCGACGCCGCCCTGGAGCTCGCGGCCGAGATCGCGGGCAACGGCCCGCTGGCCGTGCGCGCCACGAAACAGGTCCTGACCGAATCGGCGTACTGGACGGCGGAGCAGCTGTGGCCGCGGCAGAAGGAGATCCTGGCCGGCGTGGTCGGTTCCGACGACGCCACCGAGGGCGCGCGTGCCTTCGTGGAGAAGCGTTCGCCGGTCTGGCGTGGGGTCTGAGCGGGCGGGTTGCGCTCAGTCGGTGTCGGCCGCGGTCAGCACGGGCATCGGCCGGCCGTCCGTCCCCGGGGCGAAATCGATCCGCACTGCGAGGCCCGGGGTCGGCGTCAGGGCGGGGTCCAGGCGGCCCATGAGGCGTACGCCTTCGGGCAGGTCGACCGTGGCGAGCGTGTACGGCACCTGATCAGCGACGTCAGGTGCGAATGCGTGGTGCGCGACGGTCCAGCTGTACACGGTGCCGTTCCCGGACGCCTCGACGTACTCGACGTCGAACGACCAGCACACGGCGCAGAGCACCCGGGGGTAGTGCCGGACCGTGCCGCAGTGCGAGCACTTCTGCAGGACCAGACGGCCCTGCTCGGCGCCCTCCCAGTAGGCCGCTGCGATGTCGTTTGTCATGCCGTCGCCGCCTTCATGATCGCGACGCCGCCGTCGCCCATGTCCCCGTAACCGGTGGCGAGGCCGATGCGCGCCCCGTCCACCTGCGCCGCCCCGCCGTGACCGCGCAGCTGGCGCACCAGCTCGACGATGTGGTTCATGCCCAGCATGTGGCCCTGGGAGAGCAGGCCGCCGTGGGTGTTGGTCGGCAGACTGCCGCCGAGCCGGAGCTTGCCGTCGGACACGAAGTCCCCGCCCTCGCCCTTGGCGCAGAACCCGAGGTCCTCGAGTTGACACAGGACGATGTAGGTGAAGCAGTCGTAGATCTCGGCGACGTCGATGTCGGCCTGGCTCACGCCGGCCATGCCGAAGGCGATCCGGGTGGCCTTCGCGACGCCCACGTGGGTCATGTCCGGGCGCTGGGTGATCGAGCTCGGGGAGTCGGGGTGCCCCATCGCGACGCCCATCAGCTCGACCGACGGCTGCGCGAGGTCGCGCGCCCGCTCGGCCGACGTGACGACGAATGCGGCCCCGCCGTCACTTTCCAGGCTGCAGTCGAACAGGCGGAACGGGTCGGCGATCATCCGGGAGTTCTGGTGGTCCTCCAGGGTGATCGGTGTGGTCATCACGGCGTTGTCGCGCAGCAGCGCGTGGGCCCGGGTGCTCACCGCGATCTCGCCGAAGTGGCGGCTGGTGGTGCCGTAGAGCTCCATGTGCCGGCGCGCCATCGGGGCGTAGAGCTGCGCGGGCGCGATGGCGCCCATGTGCCGTTCGAACTCAGTGACGAAGTGGAACTGCGGCATCTGGTGGATGCGGACGCCCGCCTTCGCGCCGGAACTCACGTTGCGTCCGGACGGGACCAGCACCGTGGTCGCGATGCCGGTGGCGATCGCCGCGGCCGCGGCCTGCAGGGCGCCGATGCCGCTCGCGCCGCCGTGCGGGATGAGCGCCGAGAACCGCAGGTCCGGGATACCGAAGGCGGCCACGTAGTCCTCGGCGGGGGCGCCGGTGATGCCGATCGGGATCACACCGTCGATGTCGCGCGGGGTGAGACCGGCGTCCGCGATGGCCGTCAGGGACGCCTGCATCTGCAGTTCCAGGGCGGAGCGCGAGGACTTCTTCGAGTACTGCGTCTCGCCGATGCCGGCGACGGCGACGCTTCCCGCGAGGGTCATCCCGCGGACGATAGCCCGCTCGCGAAGGCGGGGCGAGGGACGCCCGGTCGGAACGGACCGCTGGCCTTGACTAGGGCGGCGTGTCGGAGCACCCTTCCACTGCATGGAGTTCGCTTCGAATTCTCGAAACCTCGGGGGTGGGGGGCAGGACGTGCCGGAAGGTCCGCTCGCCGGGATCCGGGTGGTCGAGTGTTCGTCCATCGTGCTCGGGCCGATGACGGCCCAGTACCTCGGGGACATGGGCGCGGACGTCATCAAGGTCGAGTCCCCGGACGGTGACCTCACCCGGCGCATCGGGCCGCAGCGGTCCGACCACATGGCCGCGCTGTTCCTCGGCTGCAACCGGAACAAGCGCAGCGTCGTCCTCGATCTGAAGGACCCCGCCGAGCGGGTCGTGCTCGGCGACCTGGTCGCGAGCAGCGACGTGTTCGTGAACTCGATCCGGCCGGCCGCCGCCGCGCGCATCGGGCTGGGCTACACCGACCTCGCCGCCGAGCACGAGCGGCTGGTGTACTGCCAGGTGGAGGGTTTCGGGCAGGACGGTCCCTACGCCGGTCGCGCCGCGTACGACGACATCGTTCAGGCGCTGTCCGGTCTCGCGGTGCTGCAGTCCGTCGTGGCGGGCGAGCCCCGCTACGTACCGTCGATCATCGCGGACAAGATCACCGGTGTGCACGCGGCGTACGCGATCGCGTTGGCCCTGTTCAGCCGCGAACGGACGGGGCGGGGCCAGGCCGTCAACGTCTCGATGTTCGAGACCGTCGCGGCATTCAACCTGGTGGAGCACCTGTGGGGTCGCGCCTTCGAACCACCGGTGGCCGAGATGGGGTACCCGCCGGTCGTCACCGCCGCCCGCCGGCCGTTCGCCACGCGCGACGGCTACCTCGCCGTCATGCCGTACACCGATCGCGACTGGCGGCGGTTCTACGAGCTGATCGGTCGCGAGGACCGGATCGCCGACCCGCGCTTCGTCACCCTGGCCGGCCGGCAGCAGAACACCGCCCTGGTGTGGGACGACCTCAAGGACCAGCTCGCGTCGCGCTCGAGCTCCGAGTGGATCGCGTTGCTCGAGGACGAGGACATCCCGTTCGCCGCGGTCAATGCGCTCGAGGACCTGCTGTCCGATCCGCATCTGGAGAAGGTCGGGTTCTGGACGTACCTGGAGGACCGGTTGGACGGCACCCGTCGCCTGCCCCGCAACCCGATCGGGTTGAGCGGCACCCCGCCGAGCATCCGCCGGCTGCCACCGCGCCTCGGCGAGCACACGGTGGAGGTGCTGACCGAGCTGGGCATGACACCCGAACGGGCACAGGGCATCGCAGACGCCCACATCCGTCGCTGACGCACGCTGTACCGAACACCGCACGTCCCATCGAGGAAGAAGGACCGACGTGATCCCCAGGACGCTCTTCTCGTCCGACTACGACCTGTTCCGGGAGACGGTGCGGCGGTTCATCAGCAAGGAGATCGAGCCGCACTACGCCGACTGGGAGAAGGCGGGCATGGTGCCGCGCGAGGTGTGGCTCAAGGCCGGTGAGGTCGGACTGCTGTGCCCGACCGTCCCGGAAGAGTACGGCGGGCCCGGCGGCGACTTCCTGCACAGCGTGATCATCACCGAGGAGATGGCACGGGCCGGGGCGATGGCCCCGACGTTCTACCTGCAGTCCGACATCGTGGCGCCCTACGTCCTGCACTTCGGTACCGAGGAGCAGAAGCACCGGTGGCTGCCGTTGATGGCGTCGGGCGAGGTGGTGGCAGCTGTCGGGATGTCCGAACCCAGCGGGGGCAGCGACCTGCAGAACCTGAAGACCGCCGCGGTCCGCGAGGGTGACGACTTCGTCGTGAACGGCCAGAAGGTCTTCATCACCAACGGTCATTCAGCCGATCTCCTGGTCCTGGCCTGTCGTACCGAGGGTGTGCCCGGTGCGAAGGGGGTCAGCCTGCTCCTGGTCGAGACGGACACGCCGGGCTTCGACCGCGGTCGCAGGTTGGAGAAGATGGGCTGCAAGGCGCAGGACACCTCCGAGTTGTTTTTTGCCGACATGCACGTGCCGGTCGGGAACCTGCTGGGTGAGCCGGGCAAGGGTTTCTACCACCTGATGACCGAACTGGCGCAGGAGCGCTTGGTGCAGGCGGTCCGCGCCGTGGCGTCATCGGAGGCGGCAATCGACTGGACGGTCGAGTACGTCCGCGACCGCAAGATGTTCGGCAAGACCCTGGCGGGATTCCAGAACACCCAGTTCGTGATCGCCCAGTTGCATTCGGATGTCCTGGCGCAACGGGTGTTCCTCGATCGTTGCATCGAGTTGCACCTGACCGGCGAGCTCGACCCGGTCGACGCCGCCAAGGTGAAGATGGTCACCACGCAGCTGCAGGGTCGCGTGATGGACGAATGCCTGCAGCTGTTCGGGGGTTGGGGCTACATGTGGGAGTACCCCATCGCGCGTGCGTTCGTCGATGCCCGCATGAGCCGGGTCGGCGGCGGCGCGATCGAGGTCATGAAGCAGATCATCGGCAGGAGCCTGCTGCCGCGCGAGTGAACGCGCCCTAGCGACCGAGGTCGCGCTCGATCGCCTTCGAGGTGGTCCGCGCGGCTTCGAGAGCCGACTCCATCCGTGCGTCGTCCATGTGCGCCCGCAGCGCGGAGATGTGCAGCGCTGCGGTCATCTCGTCGTTGGCGTTCATGACCGGCGTCGCGAGACCCACGACGCCCACGATCGATTCCTCGAGGCTGAGCGCGTACTGGTCGCCGCGGATCGCGGCCAGCTCGGCGCGGAGAGCGTCCGGATCGGTGATCGTCGCCGGCGTGAGTTGTGGCAGCGCGCCGGTCAGCATCCGCTTCTCCAGCTGTGGGTAGTGCGCAGCGAAGAGCTTGCCGACCGCCGTGGCGTGCAGGAACAGGGCCTGTCCGAGTCGGATGTCGACCGTGACCGACCGGGTCCCTTGGATGCGTTCGATGTAGACGACCCGGTTGCCCAGCCGCACCGCGAGGTAGACGTCGTCGCCGACACTGCGCGCGAGCTCCTGCAGGTGGCGACGTGCCACGGTCCCGATCTCGAGACCGTCGACGGTCCTGATGCCGAGCCGCACCAGTCGCGTGCCGACCGAGTACCGCGGGCCGTCGCTCACGACCACGACGTCGGCCGCGACCAGCCGCTGCAACAGGTTGTGGGCACTGCTGATCGGCAGCCCGAGCCGCTTGCTGATCTCGGTGACGCTCATGCCCTGCTGATGGGTGACGAGCAGCTCGAGCACGTCGAACAGGCGTGACAACCGATCGCCGTTCGCGCCGTTCGAGGTGCCAGGGCCGGCGTCCGCTTCGGCTGTGGCTTTCCTCGTGCGCGCCGGGCTCACGACCGCTGCGGAACGGGGTTCAGCAGCTCGTCGATCTGCCGGCGGTAGTCGACCGGTTCGAGTTCCAGGCCGTACCGGGGGCTGTCCGGGTAGCGCCGCTGGAGCTCGGCGCGTTCCCGGTCGATGTCGGTCAGCATCTGACCTGCATCGGGGAGCTGGACATCGCCACAGACTACAGCAGCGACCGCCGCGCACTGGGTGTCCATCATGCGGATGTTGGCCCCGCCGCCGACGTTGAAGTAGCCCACGAAGTACAGACCGGGGTGGTTCGGTGCGAAGATCCGTTTGAACAGTTCCGGACGCCGGTCGCGCACCGTGACCAGGTCCGGCGAGAGGAACGGCAGGTCCACCTCGTACCCCGTGGCGCCGATGACGACGTCGAACTCGCCGGAGCGACCGTCCGCGAAGTGGACGGTGTGGCCGTCGACCGACGTGATCGCCGGTCGGAACTCGACCCGGCCGTACGCAGCGTGGGTCATGAGCGTGGGGTGGCTCGCGGGGTG
>CAXUNA010000149.1:0-4876 GCA_964252095.1 uncultured Jatrophihabitans sp.
CCCCCCCCCCCCCCGGGGGCGGGGGGCCTTGGGGCGCGGGAACCGGCGCCACTCGGCGCTGCGGTGCACCACTCGACCCGGATGGCGACGCGGCCTAACCTCCCGCCATGACCGAGACACTCCCGGCGACATCGCCGGGCGGGGTGGAACGCAACGGCATCAACGTCATCGCGGACAGCGAGCGAAAGGGCCGTCCGCGTGGGTTGTTCTGGCCGTGGTTCGGGGCGAACGTCAGCGTGCTGGGGTTGTCCTACGGCTCGTTCGCGCTCGGGTTCGCGATCTCGTTCTGGCAGGCGCTGGTCGCGGGCGTCGTCGGGATCGTCGTGTCGTTCCTGCTGTGCGGGTTCGTCGCCGTGGCCGGCAAGCGCGGCTCGGCGCCGACGATGGTGCTCTCGCGCGCCGCGTTCGGTGTCCGCGGCAACCGGCTGCCGTCGGCGGTGAGCTGGGTCCTCACCGTCGGCTGGGAGACGGTGCTGACGATCCTCGCCACCCTGGCCACCGCCACGGTCTTCGACCGGCTGGGCTGGGGTGGCGGCACGGCGACCAAGATCATCGCGCTGCTCGTGGTCGCCGCGCTCGTGATCGGTGGCGGGGTCCTCGGGTTCGACGTCGTCATGCGGCTGCAGACCGTCATCACGATCGTCACCGGCGTCCTGACCGTGGTGTTCGTGATCCTGTCGCTGCACCACGTCTCGTGGTCGGCGGTGTCGGCGGTGCCGTCCGGGTCGGCCCAGGACGTCGTCGGCGCCACGGTGTTCTTCATGACCGGCTTCGGGCTCGGGTGGGTCAACGCGGCAGCCGACTACTCGCGGTACCTGCCCCGCTCGGCGTCCGGACGCGGGGTGGTCTGGTGGACCACGCTCGGCGGGACGGTGGCACCGGTCGTCCTGCTGCTGTTCGGGTTGCTGCTCGCAGGTTCCTCGTCGGCGCTCTCGGACGCCGTCGCGGCGGACCCGGTGGGCGCGCTCGCGAGCCTGCTGCCGACCTGGTTCCTCGTGCCGTTCGTGGTGGTCGCGGTGCTCGGCCTGATCGGCGGCGCCCTGCTCGACATCTACTCGTCCGGCCTCGCGCTGCTGGCCGCCGGGGCCCGGATCCCGCGGTTCGCCGCCGCCCTGGTCGACGGCGCCATCATGGTCGCCGGCACGGTGTGGGTGGTCTTCGGCGCCGACAGTTTCATCGCGCAGTTCGAGGGATTCCTGATCACCCTCGGCGTCCCGGTCGCCGCGTGGTGCGGCATCGCGCTGGCCGACCTCGCCGTGCGCCGCCGCGACTACGACGACCTCGACCTGTTCGACGTCCGCGGCCGGTACGGCGACGTCCGGCCCGTGCCGGTCATCGTCCTGCTGGTCGGCACGGCCCTGGGTTGGGGGCTGGTCACCAACACCGGCGCGTCCTGGCTGACGTGGCAGGGGTACCTGCTCGGACCGTTCGGGCTCGGCGGCCGGGAGGGCTCGTGGGCCTTCGCGAACCTCGGCGTCCTCGTCGCGCTGGTGGTCGGATTCGTCGCGACGCTGGTGCTGGGAAGCGGCGCGGTACGGCGCCAGGAGGCCGCCCGCTGAGGCCGGACCCTGCGGTCCGTCCGCGGGTTACGCTCGCGGCATGAGCGGGTCCGACGAGTCGCCGATCGGCCTCGCCGGCCGGCTGGTCACGCGCACCCGTGGCGCCGACGGCCCGGGTGAGGTCGAGGTGCGGATCCGCGGTGGCACCGAGGTGTTCATCGCCCGGTCGGCGGAACCGCTGCCCCGCGGCCAGGCCGTCCTCGTGCTGCAGACGCTCGGCCCGCGCACGGTGATCGTCGCGCCCTGGGCCGACCCGGTGGACTCGCTGCTGCAGCTCTGACCGGACGCGGGTGTCTCGTGCGTCCCACCGCCCCACCGCGCGGCTCACACGGGTCGTAGTGTCACGAGCCGCGAGCCCACGGGGGTGCTCGCGAGGAGGCACGACGATGCTCGGTTACCGCGTTCCCGAACCCGACGAAGCGATGCTCGTCTCCGGCGGGAAGGGGGCGGGTGGGGCACCGTTCCGGGTGGTCACGGGACACGGCGCGTTCATCCTGCCGGTGTTCCGCAAGGCCCGGTTCCTGTCGCTGTCGATGGCCGAGTCCGAGGTCACCGAGCTGTGCGTGTCCCGGCAGGGCATCTCGCTCAACGTCCGCGCGGTCATCGCGTTCAAGGTCGGCAACGACACCGAGAGCATCGTCAACGCCGGTCAGCGTTTCCTCTCCGACCAGTCCCAGATGGCCACGCTCGTCGGGCGGATCTTCTCGGGTCACCTCCGCTCGATCGTCGGGTCGATGACGGTCGAGGAGATCGTCACCGAACGGCAGCGGCTCGCCGAGGGGATCCTCGACGCGTCGAAGGACGAGATGGCGAAGATCGGCCTGATGGTCGACTCGTTCCAGATCCAGTCGATCGACGACATGAAGCTCGGCTACATCCAGGCGATGGCGGCTCCGCACAACGCCGCGATCCAGCGGCAGGCGCAGATCGCGCAGGCCCAGGCCGACCAGGCGTCGGCCGAGGCGCAGCAGCAGTCGGCCCGGGCCCAGGCGCAGTACGTGCGGGAGACGACGATCGTCCAGGCCCAGCTCGCCGCCGAGGTGTCGGCGGCGAAGGCCAAGGCCGACCAGGACGCCGCCGAGGCCGATCAGCAGGCGGCCCGGGCCAAGGCGGAGTTCCAGCGGCAGACCAACGTCGTGCAGGCGCAGTACGACTCCGAGGTGGCGATCGCCAAGGCGAAGGCGAACCAGTCGGCCGCCGAGGCCGAGCAGGAGTCCCAGCGCGCGCAGGCGGAGTTCGCGCGCAAGACGTCGGTGGTCAAGGCCAAGGCCCGTGCCGAGGTCGACCGCGCCGACTCCGAGGCCTCGCAGTCCGGCCCGCTCGCGAAGGCGACCGCCCAACGCGAGGTCCTGGCCGCCGAGACCGAACTGGCGATCCGCAACGCCGACCTGCGTCAGCAGCAGCTGGTCGCCGAGGTCGTGAAGCCCGCCGAGGCCGAGGCCGAGCGGGTGCGGATCCTCGCCCAGGCCGAGGCGGAGCGGACCCGCATCCAGGCCGAGGCCGCGGCGTCGAACAACCGGGTCTCGCTCGACCAGCTCATGATCGAGCAGCTGCCGCAGATCGTGCGGGAGGCGGCACAGGGACTCTCGCGAGCCAACGTGACGGTGCTGAACGGCTCGGAGGGCCTGGGCGAACTCGCCACCGGGCTGGTGGGTCAGGGCCTCACGATCTTCGAGTCCATCCGTCGTGGGCTCGGCGCCCCCGACAACGGCGACGCGTCGAACGGCTCCGACGGCCGCAAGTCGATCGACTCGTAGCCCCCGCGACGACAACGGGGCGCCGGGACCGTGGCCCACCGGAAGGTGGCCGCGGCCCCGACGCCCCGTTCGTCGGTCCCGGTACGTGGGGTCAGCGGGTGACGGCCTTGTTCCGGCCGGTCAGCGACTCCGCGACGCCGATGAGCAGGACCGCGGCGATGACCGCGAGCACGAAGCCGAGCACGTTGAGCTCGAAGATGCCGCCGGTGCCGAACGCCTGCGCGATGAGGCCGCCGATGAGCGAGCCCACCAGGCCGAGGCCGAGGGTCGCGAGGATGCCGAGGTTCTGCTTGCCCGGCTTGATGAGGCGTGCCAGCGCGCCGATGACGAGGCCGGCGACGAGGAATCCGATCATGGTGAACTCTGCTCCCTGGTGACACGTGGGGTGACGCACGATGGCGCGTCACAGGATCCGTACCCGCCGCACACCCGATCCAACCTGTGCGGCGGCGCGGTGTCGGAGGTGAAGCCCACAGCGGGTCGCCGCCGCGTGCCGCGCTCAGCGGGCGGCGGTGATGGCCCGGAGCTGGTCGAACAGCTCCCGCATGACCACGGCGAGGTCCGTCGCCACCGCGTCCCCCGCCCAGCGGGCGAACCCCTGCCGGAACACCACCACCCCGGTGTCGGCCGCGAGTGCCGCCTCGGACTCCGGCACCCCGCGCTCCCGTAGCCCGGCGGCGAGCGCCGCGCCCAGGGTGTCGAGCTTGATCAGCTCCCGCTCGCGCAGTTCGGCGTGGGCGTTGATGACCTGCTGGCGCTGCCGCGACCAGTCGCGGTTGTCCCCGAGCATCTCTGCCGAGACCTCGACGGCGGCGGCGACCGCGTCCATCGGCGACGCCGCGGCGGGGGCGCCGACCAGCGCCTCGACCATGCGCGCCTCGAGCTCGGCCGAACCCGCGAACAGCACCTCGCGCTTGTCGGCGAAGTAGCGGAAGAAGGTGCGGGCGGTGAGACCGGCCCGTTCGGCGATGTCGGCGACCGTGGTCTGCTCGTACCCGCGCTCGACGTAGAGCGCGATGGCGGCAGCGCGGAGCCGCCCGCTCGCCCCCGGCTCCCATCGCCCCACGCCGCGAGGGTAGCGGCGCGGACGGCCGATGACACACTCTGACATCAGGTGCTACGGTCGATGTCACACGATGACATCACGTCGGCCCGGCCGGCAGAGAGAAGGCACCACCATGCGCATCCTCGTCACCGGGGCGTCCGGCTGGATCGGATCGGCCGTCGTCCCCGAGCTGCTCGCGGCCGGTCACCAGGTCGCGGGCCTCGCCCGCTCCGACGCCGCCGCCGAGCGGATCACGGACCTCGGCATCGAGGTCGTCCGGGGCACCCTCGACGACCCCGAGAGCATCGGCGCGGCCGCCTCGGCCGTCGACGGTGTGGTCCACCTGGCCTACCACCACGACTTCTCGCAGATGGCCGAGGCGGCGGCGATGGACCGCGCCGCGATCGACGCGATCGGCACGGCCCTGAAGGGCAGTGACGGCCCGTTCGTCATCGCCTCGGGCACGCTCGGGCTCGCGGTCGGTCGACTCGGCACCGAACAGGACGCTCCCGACC
>CAXUNA010000149.1:4886-5472 GCA_964252095.1 uncultured Jatrophihabitans sp.
ACGGCCAGCGGGCGCTGGACTGCGCCGACGACGGCGTCCGGTCGATCGCCGTCCGGTTCGCCCCCACCGTCCACGGCGAGGGCGACTACGGGTTCGTCGCGACGATCGCCAAGGGCGCCCGCGACAAGGGGTTCTCGGCCTACATCGGCGACGGCGCGAACCGCTGGCCCGCCGTCAACCGCGCCGACGCGGCGAAGCTCGTCGCGCTCGCCGTCGACGACGCGCCCGCCCGCTCGGTCCTGCACGCCGTCGGCGAGCAGGGCATCTCGACCCGGGAGATCGCCGAGGCGATCGGCCGCGCCAACAAGCTGCCCGTCCGCTCGGTCCCGGCCGCCGAGGCCGCCGAGCACTTCGGCTGGATCGGGATGTTCTTCGGCCTGGACTGCCCGGTGTCGAACGACCTGACCCGTGAACTGCTGCACTGGGAGCCGACCCACCAGGGCCTGCTCGCCGACATCGAGGCCGGTTACTACCCCGGCCTCGAGTCGCACTCCTGACCGACCGCCGAACGCGCGCCTGGCGCCCATTAAAGGTGAGTGGGGGGCAAAAAATGGCCCCCAACCCGGGCAAATAGCCCCACCCCGGC
>CAXUNA010000149.1:5482-8520 GCA_964252095.1 uncultured Jatrophihabitans sp.
CTTTCCTGGTGAGTGGCGAGAAATACGTCGCCACTCACCGGGGAAAGTCGCCACTCGCGGTCACACCGGCGGCGGGAGATGTCAGCCGGCGAGGACCTCGCGCAGCAGGCGGGCGGTCTCGCTCGGGGTCTTTCCGACCTTGACGCCGGCCGCCTCGAGCGCTTCCTTCTTCGCCTGGGCCGTGCCGGCCGAGCCGGACACGATCGCGCCGGCGTGGCCCATCGTCTTGCCCTCGGGGGCGGTGAAGCCCGCGACGTAGCCGACGACCGGCTTGCTCACGTTGTCCTTGATGAACGCGGCGGCCCGCTCCTCGGCGTCGCCGCCGATCTCGCCGATCATCACGATCGCGGCGGTCTCGGGGTCGGCCTCGAACGCGGCGAGCGCGTCGATGTGCGTGGTGCCGATGATCGGGTCGCCGCCGATGCCGATGGCGGTCGAGAAACCGAGGTCCCGCAGCTCGTACATCATCTGGTAGGTCAGCGTGCCGGACTTGCTGACCAGGCCGACCGGGCCCGCACCGGTGATGTCGGCGGGGATGATGCCGGCGTTGGACTTGCCGGGGCTGATCAGGCCGGGACAGTTCGGGCCGATGATCCGGGTCGCGTTGCCCTTGCTCGACGCGTAGGCCCAGAAGTGCGCGGTGTCGTGCACCGGCACGCCCTCGGTGATGACCACCAGCAGCGGGATGCCGGCGTCGATCGCCTCGACGGCCGCGTCCTTGCTGAACGGCGGCGGCACGAAGCCGACCGAGACGTCCGCGCCGGTCTCGTTGATCGCCTCGGCGACCGAGCCGAACACCGGGAGGACCGTGCCGTCGACGTCGACCTTCGTGCCGGCCTTGCGGGCGTTGACGCCACCGACGACGGCCGTGCCCGACGCCAGCATCCGGCGGGTGTGCTTCATGCCCTCGGAGCCGGTCATGCCCTGGACGATGATCTTCGACTGCTCGTTCAAGAAGATGGACATGCGGTCACTTCCCTGCGTTCGCGAGTTCGGCTGCCTTGCTGGCGCCGTCGTCCATGGTGTCGGCCAACGTGACGAGCGGGTGGGCGAAGTCGGCGAGGATCTGCCGGCCCTCGACGACGTTGTTGCCGTCGAGCCGGACCACGAGCGGCTTCGTCGCACTGTCACCCAGTGTCTTCAGAGCACCGACGATGCCGTTGGCCACGGCGTCGCACGCGGTGATGCCGCCGAAGACGTTGACGAACACGCTGCGGACCTCGGGGTCGCCCAGGATGATGTCGAGTCCGTTGGCCATCACCTCGGCCGAGGCGCCACCGCCGATGTCGAGGAAGTTCGCGGGCTTGACCCCGCCGTGCTCCTCACCGGCGTAGGCGACGACGTCGAGGGTCGACATCACCAGACCCGCCCCGTTGCCGATGATCCCGACCTCGCCCGCGAGCTTGACGTAGTTGAGGCCCTTGTCCTTGGCCTTCTGCTCCAGCGGGTCGGCCGAGGCCACGTCGACCAGGTCGGCGTTGGTGGGGTGCCGGAAGTCGGCGTTGTCGTCGAGGGTGACCTTGCCGTCGAGCGCCGTGATCTCGAAGCCGTCGCCCACGCCGACGCGCGCCAGCGGGTTGACCTCGACCAGCGTGGCGTCGGCACCGACGAACGTCTTCCAGAGGTCGACCAGGATCGCCGCGACGTCGTCCGCGATCTCCGCCGGGAAGTGCCCGGCCTCGGCGATCTCCCTGGCCTTGGCGAGGTCGACGCCGGCGATCGGGTCGACCGCGACGCGGGCGAGGGCGTCGGGACGCTCGACCGCGAGCTGCTCGATCTCCATGCCGCCCTCGAACGACGCCATCGCGAGGAAGGTCCGGTTGCTGCGGTCCAGCAGGAAGGACACGTAGTACTCGGCCTTGATGTCGGCGCCCGGGTCGACGAGGACCTGGTGGACCGTGTGGCCCTTGATGTCCATCCCGAGGATTGCCTCGGCGGCGCTCTTCGCGTCCGCGGGCGTCTTCGCGACCTTGACGCCGCCCGCCTTGCCGCGGCCGCCGACCTTCACCTGCGCCTTGACGACGGTGACGCCGCCGAGCTGACCCGCGGCCCCCTCGGCGCCGACGGCGGAGTCGGTGACGGTCCCCAGCGCGACCGGGACGTCGTACTCGCGGAACAGTTGCTTGGCCTGGTACTCGAACAGATCCACGACGTAGGACCTTAGGGCGTCCGCGGCCCGCCGCCGGCGACGCGTGAGGCATCGCACCGCAACACGTCCGCGACGGCCGCGTGCCCCGACGGACACTCCCCCGACTCCGGCGCGACACCTGCCGGTTACCTGTGTCACAGTGTCACCGGAGTTCGGCACGGGCCGGACGCCCCACGACGCTCGACACCGGCGGCGTTTGCCGTCACCCGGGCGTGGGGTAGGAAGCCCGCTGAAGGTCGACGACGACGTCGGGAGGTGGTTCGGCCGTGAGTGTCGTCCCGCCCCTGCGTGTACCGGGCCTGTTCCGCACCGGCCTGCGGGCGGGGCAGGAGATCGCCTCGATCGCGGCCCACCTCGCGATGTACCCCGCCGGGATGCTCGCCGAGTCCGCCGCGCTGGTCGACGACCGCGCCCGGCTCGACCCGCTCCCGCCCGTCACCCGCGGCCTGCTGCTGGGCGACGTCGCCGCCGCGGGCGTCCCGGTGGTGCTGGTCCACGGCATCGTCGACAACCGCGCCGCCTTCACCGTCATCCGCCGGGCGCTGCAGCGCCGCGGCTACGGCCGGGTGACCACGCTGAACTACTCCCCGCTCACCGCCGACGTCGCGTCCGCCGCCGAGCGGCTGGGTCGGCACGTCGAGCGGATCTGCGACCAGACCGGCTACGAGCAGGTCAACGTCATCGGCCACAGCCTCGGCGGCGTCATCGCCCGGTACTACGTGCAACGACGCGGTGGCGACCGTCGGGTCGGCACGGTGGTGACCCTCGGCTCCCCGCACGCCGGCACCGGTCTCGCCCGGTTGCTGCCGCTGCCCGTCGCCCGGCAGCTGCGGCCCGGCGCGCAGGTCATCCGCGAGCTCGCCGCGCCGACCCGGGCCCGGTGCCGGGT
>CAXUNA010000150.1:0-1596 GCA_964252095.1 uncultured Jatrophihabitans sp.
TTCCTCGCGCGGTCACGACGCCGCCACCCGTCCGGTCCAGGCCTCGGTGATGGACGGGTACTCGAGCGGTGGGTAGAGGTCCTGGCTCAGGATGTCGGCGTTGCGGCCGGTCGCGCCCGAAGCCTTGGGACGCCAGGTGTTGAACGCGGTCGGGGTGCTGCGGACGAACGACCGCAGGGTCGAGAGCACGACGCTGCGCGTGGGCGCCCCGGTCACGGGATCGGCGTCGACGGGGAACAGGGTGATGTCGATCCCGGCGACGACCAGGCGCGCGCTGATGTACGCGTCGAGCTGGGCGTCGGTGAGATCGGCCGGGCTGACAGCCACGGGTGGGGCCTCCTCGTCCTCCCGGACGGCACGTGCGTCCGGAGGCGCTCAGCACACTCCCCGCGCGTTTCGGCCCGGTTGCGACGATCGTCCGTTCTCGTTGCGGGTCAGACCGCGCCCACCGTGCGGTTGCGGCGCAACAACGCGATCAACTCCTCGTACGGCCCGACGACGAAAGCCCCGTCCCCGGCGGCGAAACTCGCCTCGCGGCGCGGGGTGACCTCGAGCTCGGCGCCGTCGGCCCGCTGGATCGCGACGACGCGGATCCGGGCGCCGAGGTCGACCATCGCGTGCCCGACCAGCGCCCCCGACGCCCCGATGTCGAGCCGCGCGACGAGGAACGGTTGCTGCCCCACGTAAAAGGTGTTGAGTACCCGCAACCCCAACGCCGCCCCGACGAACCACGGCGCGGCCAGCGCGGCCGTCGAGCGGGTGAGCGAGAACCCGAACGCCTTCGACACCGTCGCGGCGAGCTGCCGGTCGAAGACCCGCATCACCACCGGCACACCGGGCGCGAGCGCCTGCACCGCGAGGCCGGTCTCGATGTTCGCCAGATCGTTGCTCGTGACAACAGCGACCGCGCGGGCCGACTCCACGTTGGCCGCGCGCAACGTCTGCTCGAGCGTGGAGTCGCCGATGACGACGGGGACGTGGACCTCGCGGACCCGGGCGAGGAAACGGTTCCCCTCGTCGCGGTCGAGGACGACCACGTCGCGTTCGGCGTCACGGACACCGGTCACGACGGTCGACCCGACCGCCCCCAGCCCGATGACCACGACGTGGTCGCTCATGCCGGTGACCGTCCGCCGGCCCTGCGACTCGGCGATCCGCCGGCTGATCAGGACGTTGGTGAGGAACGCGTAGACGAGCGTGACCGTGGCGGCACCGACGAGCATCAGCCCGATGGCCCACAACCGCAGCCAGGAGTGCTGCTGCGCGAAGGAGAAGTCGCCGAACCCGACGCCGGTGATCGTCTCGGTGGTGAAGTACACGGCGTCGATCGCGCCCATGCCGCGCCCGGACTCCCGGTAGGCCGTCATCAGGATGATCACCGAGACGACCTCGACGACCACGATCGCGAGCAACGAGTACCGCAGCGGCCGGTCGGCGCCCTCCCACAGCAGCCGCGGCCACCCGAGCGCCCGGCGCCAGGCGGCGGCCGCGCGCGACCGTTGCACCGGCCTCGCCTCCTGCCGGATGACGTCGGCCCCCGCCGCCGCCGGTGCGCTCCCCCCGCCGCCGTCCCCCGCGCGGCTCCCGGGGTCGCGC
>CAXUNA010000150.1:1606-8453 GCA_964252095.1 uncultured Jatrophihabitans sp.
GCACGGTCTCGTCGAGGCGGCGTCCGCGCTCCATGACGTCGGCCGCCGCGGCCGCCGGTCCGATCACCGAGACGACGTCCCCGGCGCGGATCCGGTGGTCGCGCCCCGGGCAGACGACGACGTCCCCCGCGCGGTCGACCACCGCCACCGGTGCGAGATCACCGAACTCGGCGCGGATCGTGCCGTCGTGCTCGGCGGTGCGCTGCTGCAGCGCGAAGCGGGTGCCGTCGAGGTCGACGGTGTGGGTCGTCGCCTGCAGGCACGCCTCGACGAAACTCGGCGCGGCGAGCGAGGGCACGTCGAGCACGGTGGCGTTCGGGATCACCCCGACCAACGCGCGGCCGACGGCGGCGTTCGTCAGGGCGACCGCGAGCCGCGCGTGCGGCCAGTGTTCGTGCACGAGCAGCGCGACCTCGAGGTTCACCAGGTCGTCGCTGTCGGCGCACACGACGGCCTCGGCGGTGTCGAGTCCGGCCTCGGCCAGCACCTGCCGCCGTCTCGGGCTGCCGTGCACCAGGGGCACCTCGAGCGCCTCGAGCACCCGACCGAGCCGGGCGTCGAACTCGTCGTCGACCACCACGACCTGCTCCCCCGCGGCGTGCAACTGCTCGACGACGCGCAGCGCGACGTCGTCGAGACCGCACACCACGATCGACACGCGCGGAGTCTCGCAGCTACGTGTTGCGGGACTGCAACGCCGCGAACTCGGCGTCGAGCAGGACCTCGAGGAAACCGGTGAGCTGCCACTCGGACTCGTCGAGGTACCTGTTCGACTTCGCGGTCGACCTCGCCAGGTAGCCCGCGAAGGTGTGGTGGCTGAACGCGGCCACGACGTCGGGGTGCACGTAGTGGGCCTTCGCCACCGTGCGGGTGTTGCCGAGCTCGCTCGCCGCCTCGTCGAGCGCCTCGTTGACGATCTTCTTCGTCGGGCGCTCGGAGTCGAGGTGGTCGCGCAGGTACTCGAACGCGGCGAGCGTGCCACCCCACGTCCGGAAGTCCTTGGCGGTGAGGTGCTCGCCGGTCACCTCGCGCAGCACCTCGTTGACCTCGTCGGAGTCGACGGTCCCGCCGTCGACCGCGAAGATCCGGTGGCCGGGTTCGACGGCGTCGAGCAGCTTGCGGATCTTCGTCGCGACCCGGGCGTCGTCGATCTCGACGTCCCAGACCTTGCCGCTCTTGGCGGGGAACTTCCACCGGGTCTTCGTGCCGTGCACGTGGATGTGGGCGTCGGTGAGCGTCGAGAGCCCGAAGCTGTGGTTCTCCTCCGCGTAGACCTCGTTGCCGATGCGGATGTAGCTGGCGTCGAGCACCGCGATCATCACCGCGAGCACCTGCGCGCGGTCGAGCGTGCGCCGGCGCAGTTGGCTCGCGACGTGCTCGCGGATCGCGCCGAGGTGACCGGTGAAGACCAGCAGCCGGTAGAAGTTGAGGATGTCGCGCAGTTCGCGCCACCGCGGGTGGTAGACGTACTGCTTGCGCCCGCGTTCGTCGTGCCCGGTGGCGAGGATGTGGCCGTCGGGGTCGGGGCAGATCCACACGTCGGTGTACGCGGGCGGGATCGCGAGCTTCGCCAGCCGTTCCTTCGTCGCGTCCGAGGTCAGCGTCTTCCCGCGGGTGTCGGTGTACCTCCACCCCTTGCCGCTGCGGACGCGTGACCAGCCCGGGTCACCCGCCTCGACGTAGGACAGGTGCGCGATCTCGGCGCAGCGACGCGGGTCGTCGTGCAGCTCGGCGATCACGTCGGCGGTCACGGTGGTGGTCATCGGAGGGATTTCTACCCGCTCGTTACGCTTCCATGCTGTGTCGGACGACGTGCTCCCTGACCAGCTCCCCGACGACGTCCCACCCCCGCGGCCGGCGTCGTCGTACCCCGGCGGTCCGCGTGACGGCCGTGGCGCTCCCCGGCCGGTGACGATCATGGGCACGCCGGTGCTGCACCGCACGTCGCGGCCCGTCACGGTGTTCGACGAGGAGCTGGCCGCGTTCGTCGACGACCTGTTCGCGACCATGTACGTCGCCCACGGCGTCGGCCTCGCCGCCCCGCAGGTGGGTGACGACCGGGCCGTGTTCGTCTACGACTGCCCCGACGACACCGGGCTGCGCCACGTCGGCCACGTCGTCAACCCGGAGATCGTGGCGGCGTCGGCCGAGCTGGTCACCGAGGACGAGGGCTGCCTCTCGGTCCCCGGCCCGTACTTCGAGGTCGAACGCCCCCTCACGGCCACCGTCCGCGGGGTCGACCGGCACGGCGAGCCGGTCGAGGTCACCGGCAGCGGCTTCTTCGGTCGCTGCCTGCAGCACGAGACCGACCACCTCCACGGCCGCCTCTACGTCGACCTGCTGTCGGGCCGCAACCGTCGCCGCGCCATCCGCGAGATCGAGCCCCAACCCTGGAACGCCCCGATCGGCGCCCCCTGACGGAACTTTTGGCGGCGGAGACCCGCTGGGCGGGTCTAAGCCGCCAGAAGCTCGCGGATCTCGGCCACGACCTCCCGCGGCCGACGTGTGATGTCGTCCCACGTGTACCGCAGCACGGTCCAGCCGAGCCGCACGAGGTCGTTCTGACGCTGCCGGTCGGCGCCGAACCGCTCGTGGGTGTTGTGGACGGACCGCCCGTCGATCTCGATGGCCAGGCGGCGCACGGGAAAGGCCACGTCGACTCGGATGCGCCGACCGGCGGGTCCGAGAACCTCGAACTGCGGGGTCCAGCCGATGATGCCGGCCGAGCGCAGCAGTGCCTGGAACCGGCGTTCGGACTCGGCTTCGATGCCCGGGTCGATGCGTTCGAGGATCTCGCGGAGCCGGACGTTGCCCCATCGACCGGGTTGGTCCATCAGGCGCGCTCGCAGCTGCCACTCCTGGAACCAGCCCTGCTGCAGGGCGCGATCGGCGAGCGTCATGGCGGCGTCCGGCGGCAGGACCCCCAGGCAGTCGAAGACCGTCTCCATCCGGGTCGTGATGCGCATTCCGTCGAGCTCGGTGACGGAGCTCGGGGGCAGGAGCACCCGGTGGACCTTGACGCCCCAACGGCGATCGACGCGGAGACGTCCGGGCACGGTGATGTGCAGCCAGGGCCCCGGGTCCACGGGCACGTCCCAGCGATGCGCAGCCGACTGGTAGCTGACGGCGCCACCGCTCGCGAGCACCGCCGACCACGCGTTCCCCGTCGACCCGACGTCGGCGCCCGCGACGCGGAACACCGCCGTCCACCGCGGGTCGGATTCCAGACGTCCGTTGTGCGCCATCCGGTCGACGGCACTGCTCGAGACACCGCAGCGGGTCAGCTGAGCGCGAGAGATGACCCCGCCCTGTCGTCGCGCCACGTCCTGCCATCGCACACGGCAAGCATCGCGGAATCGGGCGAATCGAACGCATGTCCTGTGGACAGCCGCGCCACACGGAACTTCTGGTGGTTCAGCCCCGGTTACCGGGGCGCAGCCGCCAAAACTTTCAGGACAGGAGGAGCTCGGCGATCTGGACGGCGTTGAGGGCGGCGCCCTTGCGGAGGTTGTCGCCGGAGACGAACAGGGCGAGGCCGCGGCCGCCCTCGACGCCCTCGTCCTGGCGGATCCGGCCGACCAGCGAGGTGTCGTGGCCGGCGGCGGCGAGCGGGGTGGGGACGTCGACGAGCGTGACACCGGGGGCGCCCTCGAGCAGGGCGGTCGCCTCGGCCACCGAGATCGGGCGCGCGAACTCGGCGTTGATCGACAGCGAGTGGCCGGTGTAGACCGGCACCCGCACGCAGGTGCCGCTGACGAGCAGGTCGGGGATGCCGAGGATCTTGCGCGACTCGTTGCGCAGCTTCTGCTCCTCGTCGGTCTCGAAGGAGCCGTCGTCGACGATCGAACCCGCCATCGGCAGCACGTTGAACGCGATGGGCGCGACGTACTTCTTCGGCGCCGGCATGGCGACCGCGGCGCCGTCGTGCGTCAGCGAAGGACCGTCGGGGCCGACGGCCGCGACCTGGCCCGCGAGCTCCTCGACGCCGGCGAGCCCCGAGCCGGAGACCGCCTGGTACGACGACACGACGAGCCGGGTGAGACCTGCTGCAGCATGCAACGGTCGCAGCACCGGCATCGCGGCCATGGTGGTGCAGTTCGGGTTCGCCACGATGCCCAGCGGTGCACGCTGCAACGCTTCCGGGTTGACCTCGGAGACGACGAGGGGGACGTCGGGGTTCATCCGCCACGCCGACGAGTTGTCGATGACGGTGGCACCGGCCTCGGCGAAGCGCGGTGCGAACTCCTTCGACGTCGAGCCACCGGCGGAGAACAGCGCGATGTCGATGCCCTCGAGCGAGGCGGTGGCGGTGTCCTCGACGAGGATCTCCGCGTCACCGAACGGCAGGGACGTGCCGGCCGAGCGCGCCGACGCGAAGAACCGCACCGTGGACAACGGGAAACCGCGGTCGAGCAGCAGCTGGCGCATGACGCCGCCCACCTGACCGGTGGCGCCGACGACCGCGACGACCGGACCCCGGCTCATCGACCCGTCCCTCCGTAGACCACGGCCTCTTCGCCGTTCGCGACACCGAGTTCGAACGCGTCGTGCACGGCGCGGACCGCGACGTCGAGGTCGGTGTCGCGGGTGATGACCGAGATCCGGATCTCCGAGGTCGAGATCATCTCCATGTTCACGCCGGCCGCGGCGAGCGCGGCGAAGAACTTCGCCGAGACGCCCGGGTGCGACCGCATGCCCGCGCCGACCAGCGACAGCTTGCCGACGTGGTCGTCGAAGAGGATGTCGGCGAAACCGAGCTTCTCCTTCAGGCGGGTGAGCACCTGGACGGCCACCGAGCCGTCGGACTTCGGCAGCGTGAACGAGACGTCGGTGCGGCCGGTCGAGCCGGTCGAGATGTTCTGCACGATCATGTCGATGTTGATGTCGGCCTCGGCGATCGCGGTGAACAGCCCCGCCGCGGAACCCGGCTGGTCCGGCACGCCGACCACGGTCACCTTGGCCTCGCTGCGGTCGTGCGCCACACCGGTGATGATCGCGTCTTCCACGGGGATTTCCTCCATCGAGCCTTGCACGGTGGTGCCGGGTTGGTTCGAGAACGACGACCGCACGTGGATGGGGACGTCGAAGCGCCGGCCGTACTCGACGCTGCGCAGGTGCAGGATCTTCGCCCCGCTCGCCGCGAGCTCCATCATCTCCTCGTAGGAGACGGTGTCGAGCCGGCGCGCGTTCGGCACGATGCGCGGGTCGGCGGTGAAGACGCCGTCGACGTCGGTGTAGATCTCGCAGACGTCGGCCTTGAGCGCGGCCGCCAGCGCGACGGCGGTGGTGTCGGACCCGCCGCGGCCGAGGGTGGTGATGTCACGGGTCTCGCGGGAGAAGCCCTGGAAGCCCGCGACGATCGCGACGTTCCCGGCGCGGTACGACTCCTCGATCCGGCCGGGCGTGACCTCCATGATCCGCGCGCGGCCGTGCTGCGGCGTGGTGATGACGCCCGCCTGCGAGCCGGTGAACGACTGCGCGGTGTAGCCGAGGGAGTTCACCGCCATCGCGAGCAGCGCCATCGAGATCCGCTCGCCCGCGGTGAGCAGCATGTCCATCTCGCGCCCACCGGGGACCGGGACGACCTGCTCGGCGAGCTCGATCAGCTCGTCGGTGGTGTCACCCATGGCCGACACCGCGACGACGACGTCGTCACCCCGCCGGCGCCGGTCGACGATGCGTTCGGCGACCCGCTTGATCCGCTCGGCGTCGGCGACGGACGAGCCGCCGTACTTCTGCACGACGAGCGCCACGCGAACCCCTTCACCGGACCTACCAGGACCTCACGAGGGTACCGGGGCGGTTCGCCTCTCTTTCCCGCGCGCGGTGGCCTAGCGTCTGCGGCATGTCGGCCGCCGCCCACCTGCCCGTCGTCCTCGCCGCGCCCGCGCGGCTCGCGAACACCGGCACCAGCCACGTCGGGTTGTTCGTGGTCATCGCGATCGTGCTCGTCGTCCTCGGCATCGGCCTGACGTTCGCCACCCGCAAGAAGCGGCCCGGTGACGGCGACACCGACTGGAGCAGCAGTTCGACCACGTACGACGGCGGCTCCTACGGCAGCGGCCACGGCGGGGGTCACGGCGGGCACCACGGCGGCGGTTCCGACGCCGGCTCGGACGGCGGTTCCGACGGCGGTTCCGACGGCGGCGGCGGGTCCGACGGCGGTGGCGGCGGGGACTGATCGCAGCCCGCCACGCACCCCCGCCGCGCAATCGGTTGTCACGTCTTCCGGTCAGGGATGCGTCAGGCCGAGCCTTGCGCCGGTCCTCAGCGTTCTACTAGGGTCCGCACGATTCGTCCCTTGGCACACCTCTGCCACAGACTCCTCAGGAGCCGCGCTGATGCGCCTGCGTCACCTCGCACTGCCCTCCGCTGCAGGGCTCGCCCTGCTGGCGGTCCCGTTCGCACCGGTTGCCCAGGCCGCTCCGGCCGCCGGCGACAACACGACGGCGATCTTCCAGTACACCGGCCACGCCCAGACGTTCACCGTGCCCGGCGGCGTCTCGAACCTGCTCGTCGCGATCGGCGGCGCCAGCGGTGGTGACGGCCTGGACGAGGAGAGCGGCACGCCGCAGGGCGGCGCAGGCGGTGCGCTGGAGGCGATCGTCCCGGTCCACGCCGGGCAGGTCCTGACGCTGGTCGTCGGCGGCAAGGGTGGCGACGCGAAGTTCGTCCCGGCCACCGACACCTCGCCCATCCCGCCGGTCGCACCCGGTGGGTACGGCGGCGGCGGTGCCGGGACCTCGGCGGTCGACGGTCCCGTCGGCGGCGGCGGTGGCGGTTCCTTCCTGTTCTCGGGCACCACGCTGCTGGTCGCCGCCGGTGGCGGCGGCGGCGCGGGCTACAC
>CAXUNA010000151.1:0-7914 GCA_964252095.1 uncultured Jatrophihabitans sp.
GTCCGCGCCGGTGTCGGCGGTGGTCGCCGCGGCGGCGGTGGTGCTGGTCGCCGCCGTGTCACTGCTGGGCGCCGGCGCCTCGGGCTGGACGCCGGCGGTGGTCCGCAGCGGGACCTCCTTCAGGGCCAGCGCCAGGAAGAACGCCACCGCGAGGACGGCCGCACCGACGAGGAACACCAGGTCCATGCCGTTGCTGAAGCCGACCTTGAACGGGTGGGTCAGTGCGGGCACGTCGGCGTACTTGTTGAGGAACGACGTGTCGTTCAGCGCGGCGCCGTTGCTGATCAGACCGAGCAGCTCCTTGCCGTGCTCGGTCGCCGCCTGCTTGGCGTAGTCGGCGTTCTGCGAGGCGGCGGCGTACGAGGTCGAGATCTTGCTCGGGAGCACCGAGTACAGGATCGAGAGGAACACCGCGACACCGAGCGTGCCGCCCATCTGGCGGAAGAACGTCGTCGACGACGTCGCGACCCCGATGTCCCGCGGGCCCACGGCGTTCTGCATGGCCAGCACGATGGTCTGCATGTTGAGACCCAGGCCGAGGCCGACGACGGCCATCGCGAGGTCGGCGTAGACCAGCGAGCTGTCGGCGCCGAGGTTCCAGAGCAGCAGCATGCCGCCGACGAGCAGCAGGCAGCCGATGATCGGGAAGATCTTGTACCGACCGGTCCGCGAGGTGAACTGCCCGGCGATGATCGAGGCCGCCATGATGCCGAGCACCAGCGGCAGCGTGAGCAGGCCCGCCTTGGTCGGCGACGCGCCCTGGACGATCTGCAGGTACAGCGGGATCAGCGTGATGGCACCGAACATGCCGACACCGACCACGAACGACTGCGAGGCACCGACCGCGAACGGGCCGATCTTGAACAGCCGCAGCGGCAGCAGCGCGTTGTCACCCGCGCGCTTCTCGAACACGAGGAACGCGACGAGCCCGACGACGCCGATGGCGTAGCAGACGAACGCGTTGACCGAGCCCCAGCCCCAGGTGCGACCCTGCTCGGCGACGATCAGCAGCGGCACGAGCGAGACGGCGAGCGAGATGGCGCCGGCGTAGTCGATCTTGACGCCCTCGCGCGGGGTGTGCGGGACGTGCAGGTTGCGGTTGACGACGTAGAGCGCGGCGATCGCGATCGGCACGTTGATGAGGAAGATCCAGCGCCAGCCGGAGATGCCGGCGATGCTGGACTGACCCGCGAGGGCGCCACCGACGACCGGGCCGAGCACGCTCGACGTGCCGAACACGGCGAGGAAGTAGCCCTGGTACTTGGCGCGCTCACGCGCCGGGATGATGTCGCCGACGATCGCGAGCGCCAGGGTGAACAGGCCACCGGCGCCGATGCCCTGGAAGGCCCGGAACGCGGCGAGCATGTACATCGAGGTCGCGAACGTACAGGCCGCCGACCCGATGATGAAGATCGTGATCGCGGCGAGGAAGAACGGCTTGCGGCCGTAGATGTCGCTCAACTTGCCGTAGAGCGGGGTCGCGATCGTCGAGGTGATGAGGAACGCGGTGGTGACCCAGGCCTGCGCCGACAGATCGTGCAGGTCGTCACCGATGGTGCGGATGGCGGTCGACACGACCGTCTGGTCAAGCGCGGCGAGGAACATGCCGAGCAACAGGCCGACCAGGATGCTCATGATCTGCTTGTGGGTGAAGCCGGCGGAGTTTTTCTGCTCGGCGGGCGCGACCACGGCGGTCGCGGGTGGTTCGGTGGCGGTGCTCATGGCGCTACTCCTTCGCGGCGGCGTCGGCCGCTGACTGAACTGACGTGGTGGTGCCGTTGGTGTGGTGCTGCAGGTCGTCGGTGAACCGTTCGAGCAGGCGGGCGAACTGCGCGCACTCCTCGGGCGACCAGGTCTCGAGCATCTGGGCCATCAGCCGGGTCCGGCCGGCCTTGAACCGCTCCATGGCCTCCCGGCCGCGGTCGGTGGCGACGAGGAGGCTCGCCCGGCCGTCACCGGGATCGGCCTGCCGCTCGAGCAGCCCGTCCTTGACCATGGCCGCGACCTGCCGGCTGACCGTCGAGGCGTCGGTCTGCATCGTCTCGGCCAGTTCCGACACCCGCTTGGGGCCGGTCATGACGATCTTCGCGAGCACGACCCGGGTGTTCCAGTCGGTCGCGCCGTCGCCGCCGTGGGCCAGGACCTGGGTGCGGGCCCGCTGCAGGGCGTGGACGGCGAGACCGAGTCCGTCCGCGAGATCGCCGACGGCGGCCAGCTTGTCGGCGGACGGCTCAGCGACCGTGGGCGAGGCGACCGGCATCCCGGCGGGTGGGTCCAACAGTGACGCGCTCATCGGCGACCTCCGTGCTCCGCCATCGGCGGGCGACCGTTCGTTGCGGTCAGCAACTCGTTGCATGGCACATGCAACAGAATGCACCCTGCACGCAACTTCATTCCGTTCGAACGGGTCCGATGTCGGTCAACTCACTGTCGCATCACAGCTCGTTCACGGTCCGGTGTGCATCGGGTTCGGATCCCGTCAGCTGGGCGGCGGGCCGGTGCAGCAGTGCTGCGCCGATGTCGTCCGGGCGACATCGCTGCAGCACTGCTGCGGCCGGTGTCGAACGGGGCCGCGGGGTGCCGAACCCCGGGAACGACGGAAGCCGCCACCCGCGTGCAGGCGGGTGACGGCTTCTGCCGTGTGCCACGACGTATCGGGGGAAACCGAAGGGCGTCGCGCGCGACCGGGTCGGGGGCCCCGGTCGGAGTGTGGAGGTGTGTGCCGAGGAGCAGAGCTCAGACGGCGGTGAGGTTGGTGTTGCCCTCGAGCAGCGAACGGACCTCGGACTCGCGGTAGCGGCGGTGGCCACCGAGGGTGCGGATGGAGGTCAGCTTGCCGGCCTTGGCCCACCGGGTGACCGTCTTGGGGTCGACGCGGAAGAGCGTGGCGACCTCGGACGGGGTGAGCAGCGGCTCGGAGTCCTGGCGCTGGCGCGGAGTGGTCATCGATGTTGTCCCTTGGTGTGCAGGACCTCGGCACGGCGCCGAGGTGGAGGAGAACAAGCTCGACAGTGGCAGCTTCCGAGCTTGTACGCCGAGGTCCTGTTCCCGGCGCTACAACCACTATGCACGCCGAGTCCGAATTCTCCTACGTGAACTAGATGCCAAATTCACGCGAGCGCCCTGGCAACTTGTGACATTGCTGCCACGGCCAACCTCGCAGACCCGACGAAACGGGCGCGACATCCCTCTCGTAAGCCTTTCCGAGGGTCATGACTGGCAGGTTCTCCCACCGCGTCGAGCCCTCCCTCGACAGCGGAGAGATCACGCGCGTCACCACTTCCCGACGGCTGGTTGCCGCTGACACTCCCCCGATCGTGAGACGTTGCGCGTCGCACCGGACCGCTCACGCCCCCGGGGAACAGCCGCCCGGCCGGCCCTCGACACGGCCGGTGTGACGGAGCTGCGCGGACGTGCGGCGTCTCCCGCGGGAGAGGTAGGCTGACGACACGTCGAAATCTCAGAGCACCGACGCCCCGCCCGATGAGCCCTCGCACCCCGTGCCGAGACACTCCGCACCTTGTGCCGAGGGCTCTACCGCGCCAGGGAAGTCGGTACGACCATGTGAGCGAGGGGGTCAGCCATGGGACGTGGCCGGGCCAAGGCAAAGCAGCAGAAGGTCGCACGGGAGCTCAAGTACAGCACCCCGAACACCGATCTGAGCGCGCTGCAGCACGAGCTCGCTCGTGCGGAGAACCCGCACCCCACCTCGAAGTTCGAAGGTGACGCGGATGACGACTACGAGGACGACGGTCGCTGGGCCTCGGCCCGCTGACCCGTTCCGCGCCCGCTGACCCCGCAGGGGCTCAGCGGGCGTACTCCCCGCGCATCCGGGTCCGCCCGGTACCCGCGACCACCTGACCCAGCCGCCAGCTCGGCACGCCTCGCGCTGCCAGCAGGTCGAGGCTGTCGGCGGCGTTCCCCGCCGCGACCACCGCGATCATCCCGACGCCCAGGTTGAGCGCCAGCTCCAACTCGTCCTGCGGCACCGGCCCCGCCTGGGCCACCAGCCCGAACACCCCCGCCGGTGACCAGCTCCCCCGGTCGACCTCCGCATCGGCCGTGGCGGGCAGCACCCGCTCGAGGTTCGCGGCCAGGCCGCCCCCGGTGACGTGGCAGAACCCGTGCACCCCGGCCGGCCCGAACGCGTCGAGCAGTGCCAGACAGTCCCGGGTGTAGATCCGCGTCGGCGTCAGCAGTTCCTCGCCCAGGGTGCGGCCGTCGAGCTGCGAGGGAGTGGCGTCGAGCAGCATCCCGTCTGCGAAGAGCGCGCGTCGGACCAGCGAGTAGCCGTTGGCGTGCAGCCCGGACGACGCCATCGCGATGAGGACGTCACCGTCGCGGACCCGTTCCGGCCCGAGGACGGCGCCGGCCTCGACCACGCCGACGCCCGACCCGGACAGGTCGTACTCGTCGGGATCCATGAGGCCGGGGTGTTCGGCGGTCTCACCGCCGATGAGGGTGCAACCGGCCTGGACGCAACCTTCCGCGATCCCCGCGACGATGGTCGCGACCTTCTCCGGCACGACCTTGCCGACCGCGACGTAGTCGGTCATGAACAGCGGTTCCGCGCCGCACACCACGATGTCGTCGACCACCATCGCGACCAGGTCGATCCCGATCGTGTCGTGGCGGTCCAGCGCGCGGGCGATGGCGATCTTGGTGCCGACCCCGTCGGTGGCGGCGGCGAGCACCGGCTGTCGGTACTTCGCGACGTCGAGGGCGAACAGCCCGGCGAACCCGCCGAGGCCGCCGAGCAGTTCGGGGCGCCGGGTGCGGGCGACCGCACCCTTCATCAGCTCGACGGCGCGTTCGCCGGCGGCGACGTCGACCCCGGACGCGGCGTAGCTCAGACCGGGAGCGTCGGTCACGACGACGTGATCGGTTCGAGCTCGGCGTCCGGGCCCGGGTCCATCGACCCGGTCGCCCGCTCGTCGGCCAGCTCGTCGACGAGTTCGCCGACCGCCTTCGAGCCCGCGACGAGACGGTCGATGCCCTCGAGGACGTGCCCGCCGGTGGCCGGGTCGGACAGCGGGATCGGGTAGTGGCCGTCGAAGCACGCGAGGCACAGTCGGCTGCGCGGCTGCTCGCTGGCCGCGACGAGGCCCTCGACCGACACGTAGTCGAGCGAATCGGCGCCGATCGAGGCGCGGATCTGGTCGATCTCGAGCCCGCTCGCGATCAGCTCGGCCCGGGACGCGAAGTCGATGCCGTAGAAGCACGGCCACTTCACCGGCGGGCTGGAGATGCGGACGTGCACCTCGACCGCCCCGGCCTCGCGGAGCATCCGCACCAGCGCCCGCTGGGTGTTGCCGCGCACGATCGAGTCGTCGACGACCACGAGTCGCTTGCCGCGGATGACGTCGCGCAGCGGGTTCAGCTTCAGCCGGATACCCAGCTGCCGGATGGTCTGGCTGGGCTGGATGAACGTCCGGCCGACGTAGGAGTTCTTCACCAGGCCGGTGCCGTACGGGATGCCCGACGCCTCGGCGTACCCGATCGCCCCAGGCGTGCCGGACTCCGGCACCGGGATCACCAGGTCGGCCTCGACCGGTGCCTCGCGGGCCAGCCGCCGCCCGACCTCGACCCGCGCGGAGTGGACGTTGCGGCCGGCGATGGTGGTGTCCGGACGGGCGAGGTAGACGTACTCGAACAGGCAGCCCTTGGGCTCGGCGGTGGCGAAGTGCTGGCTGCGCAGGCCGTCCTCGTCGACCGCGATGAGCTCACCCGGCTCGACCTCGCGGACGAAGCTCGCGCCCACGATGTCCAGCGCCGCGGTCTCACTGGCGACGACCCAGCCGCGCTCGAGCCGGCCGAGCACGAGCGGGTGCACACCCTGCGGATCACGTGCGGCGTAGAGGGTGTGCTCGTCCATGAACACCAGGCAGAACGCGCCGCGCAGCGTCGGCAGGACCTCCATGGCGGCCTGCTCGAGCGAGACGTCGGGGCGCGCCGCGAGCAACCCGGTGACCAGATCGGTGTCGGAGGTCGCCTCGACGACCCGCGCGCTCTTCGGACCGGCCGTGGCGTGCTCACGCAGTTCGGCGGTGTTGACCAGGTTGCCGTTGTGCGCGAGGGCGAGACCGGTGCCGGCCGCCGTGGTGCGGAACGTGGGCTGCGCGTTCTCCCAGTTGCTGGCACCGGTGGTCGAGTAGCGGGTGTGGCCGATCGCGAGGTGACCGTGCAGCGTCGCGAGCGTGGACTCGTCGAAGACCTGCGAGACCAGGCCGAGGTCCTTGAACACCACGACGCTCGCGCCGTCGGAGACCGCGATGCCCGCCGCCTCCTGACCGCGGTGCTGCAACGCGTACAGCCCGAAGTAGGTCAGCTTGGCCGCTTCGGCGGGTTCACCGCCCCGGGTCCAGACGCCGAAGACACCGCATTCGTCCTGCGGGCCCTTCTCGCCGTGGAGGAGGTCGTGGGAGAGCCGTCCGTCGCCGCGCGCCACCTTGCCGAGTGTACGGACGCACGGCGTCCCGACCGGCCACCTGTCCGGCGGTTCACGTCGCCGTGGAGCGCCGGATCACGACCGGGGTAGGGGCGCCGAGGTTTGAACGCGTTCGAGCGCCGGGTACCGAAGGTGAGCAGGTGCAGAACAGCGCCGTGGCACTCAGAGAGGACGCACCGATGCGTCTGCCCCTTCCCCGTGGCCCCGTCAGTGCATGGCTCGTCGCCGGCCTGGCCGTCGACACCCCGCCCGTCACGGCGGCGCCCGAGCTCCCGGCAGGGTTCGACCCCCTCACGGACGACGACCTGCACCTCGCGCTCTGGACCTGCTACGAGCTGCACTACGGCGGCTTCGACGGCGTCGCCGACGAGCGCGAGTGGGATCACGACGTGCTGCGGCTGCGCGCCGACCTCGAACGACGGTTCGTCGACGCGCTCGAGGTGGCCGTCGGCCCGTGCGACGTCGACGCCGCCGACGTCCCCGCGGAACTCGCCCGCCGCACGTCCGCCGACACCGGTCCGTCGCTGTCGCGGCGGCTGCACCGGCACGCCGATCTCGCCCAGTTCGGCGAGTTCGTCATGCACCGCTCGCTCTACCACCTCAAGGAGGCCGACCCGCACACCTGGGCGATCCCCCGCCTGCGCGGGCGGGCCAAGGCGGCGATGGTCGAGATCCAGGCCGACGAGTACGGCGGTGGCCGGCTCGAGCGGATGCACGCGACGTTGTTCGCGGACCTCATGCGCGGGATCGGGCTCGACACCACCTACGGCGCTTACGTCGACGACGTCCCCGGGATCACGCTCGCGACCAGCAACGTCATGTCGTTGTTCGGGCTGCACCGCCGGTGGCGGGGCGCCGCGACCGGTCACCTCGCCGCCATCGAGATGACGTCGTCGTTGCCGAACCGCCGCTACGGGCAGGGCCTTCGCCGCCTCGGCGGTTCGGACGCGGCCGCCACGTTCTTCGACGAGCACGTCGAGGCCGACGCCGTGCACGAGCAGATCGCCGCGCACGACATGTGCGGCACGCTCGCGCTCGACCAGCCCGCACTCGCCGCCGACATCGTCTTCGGCGCCGCCGCTGGGCTGCTGCTCGACGAGCTGTTCGCCGAGCACGTGCTCTCCGCGTGGGACGCCGGTCGCAGCTCGTTGCGGCCGTCGGCGATGGCTGGAGCGGCGTGAGCGACGACGACCGGGCGACCTGCCTCGACGTCGCCGCAGCGGCAGCGGAGTCGCCCGACACCGCGACCGGGTCGATCACGGTTTATCCCGACGGCCCGCTGCTCGTCCGCGGTGTGCGGATCAGCAACCCGGACGGAACCGAGATCCCGAACGACCGTCACACCGTCGCGTTGTGCCGGTGCGGCAAGTCCGCCATCAAGCCGTGGTGCGACGGCACCCACAAGATCGCGAAGTTCTCCGCGCCCTGACCGCCGGTGGTCCAGGCTGGTGGCATGCCGCTGTCGG
>CAXUNA010000151.1:7924-8444 GCA_964252095.1 uncultured Jatrophihabitans sp.
GCCACGGCTTGATCGCGGAAGGCCGATGGCTACGGTTCGGCTCGACTCGTCCAGGAGCCGTCATGCGCCGTCGCCTCGCCGCTGTTCTGACCATGGCCCTCGCGGGCACCGCTGGTGGGGCGCCGCCCGCCCTGGCCGCCCCCGAGCCCGGGGCGTGTCTGTTGGGGGGGATCGTCGCCGGCCGACTCCCGTCGGTCCGGGTTTCCGAGGACGAGCGCACCGTCGCCTTCCTCGACATCAACCCCGCCACGAGAGGCCACCTGCTGGTCGTCCCGCGCCGGCACGCCCGCGACCTGCTCGCCGTCGAGCCCGCCGAGCTCGCCGCCTGCGCCGTGGCGGCGCAGCACCTGGCGGCCCGGGTGGTCGAACGGCTGGGCGCCACGGGGGTCAACGTCCTCAACGCCTGCGGTCGCTCGGCGTGGCAGACCGTCCCGCACGTCCACCTGCACGTGTTGCCGCGCTACGCCGACGACCCGTTGCAGCTGCCCTGGATCCCCCGGCCGGCGGCGCCGGAGGAGCT
>CAXUNA010000152.1:0-7704 GCA_964252095.1 uncultured Jatrophihabitans sp.
GGGGCCGGTACCCTGGCCCACCGCGCGGGGTACCAGGGGGCGGTCTTCACCCGGACGCTCGACGATATCACCGGCCGGGTGCCGGAGGTGGTGGCGGCCGTCCGCGCCCTGCCGGCCCGCGCGGTGGTCCTCGACGGCGAGTCGATCACGCTGCGCGACGACGGCTCGCCCGCACCCTTCCAGGAGACGGCGTCGCGGTTCGGGCGCCGGCAGGCCGACGGGGCGCCCGCCGATCCCGGCCGGGTGGCGCTGCACCCGTTCTGGTTCGACGTGGTGCACCTCGACGGCACCGACCTGCTCGACGCCCCGTTGCGCGACCGGATCACCGCGCTCGACGCCCTCGCCCCCGGGAACCAGCGGGTCCGACGGGTGCTGACCGACGATCCCGCGGTGGCCCAGGCCTTCTACGACGACACCGTGGCCGCGCGGCACGAGGGGATCGTCGCGAAGGGGCTGGACTCGCCCTACGAAGCGGGTCGGCGTGGCGGGGGCTGGCTCAAGGTCAAGCCGGTGCACACCCTCGACCTCGTGGTGCTGGCCGTCGAGTGGGGATCGGGGCGGCGCCAGGGCTGGCTGTCCAACCTGCACCTGGGCGCCCGGGCCGACGACGGCGAGGGTTTCGTCATGCTGGGCAAGACGTTCAAGGGTCTCACCGACGCCACCCTGCAGTGGCAGACCGATCGCTTCCTCGCCCTCGCCGCGGGGCCGACCGACGGCTACGTCGTGCGGGTGCGGCCCGAGCAGGTCGTCGAGATCGCGTTCGACGGCATCCAGACCTCCACCCGGTACCCCGGCGGCGTCGCCCTGCGCTTCGCGCGGGTGCTGCGCTACCGCGACGACAAGCCGGCCGCCGAGGCCGACACCCTCGCCACCGTGCGCTCGTTCGGCTGACACCCGGACTCCAGGAGTGTCAGCGGGGCTGGCGGGCGCCTGGCGGACCGCTGGCGCTCCTGGAGTCAGGGGATCCGGGTGGCCCCGCTCGTGCGAACCTGCCGGTATGGGCGACGAGGCTCCGGAGACGGTCGGGTTCACCAGCCACGGCGTGCGGTGCGACGCCTGGTGGCTGCCGGCCGGGACCGATGCGCTGCGCAACGACCGCGGCACACCGTGTGTGGTCATGGCGCACGGCTTCGCCGCCACCCGTGACACCGGGCTGCTGCCGTTCGCGCAGCGGTTCGCCGCGGCCGGGATGCACGTGCTGGTCTTCGACTACCGCGGGTTCGGGACGTCGGCGGGGCAGCCGCGGCAGGATGTCGACCACCGGCGACACCGACAGGACTACCACGCGGCGCTGGCGTTCGTCCGCGGCCACGAGGGCGTCGACCCCGACCGCGTGGCGGTCTGGGGCAGCTCCTACAGCGGCGGCCACGTGGTGGTCGTCGCGAAGCAGGACCCACGCGTGGCCGCGGTCGTGTCGCAGGGCGCAGCCATGGACGGGCTGAAGGCGCTGTTCGGCAACTCCACGTCCGAAGGGCCGGGCAAGGCGCTGCGGATGGTCGGCCACGTGCTGCAGGACCTCGCCGCGACCGTCCGACGCCGCCCAGCGCACCTCATCACGGTGGTCGGAGAGCCCGGCACCGACGCCGTCATCACCGGTCCCGACGCCGAGTCCGGCTACCTCACCCTGGCCGGCCCGACGTTCCGCAACGAGATGTGCGCCCGCGGTCTGCTCCGCGTCGGGTTCAACCGGCCGGTGCTCGCGGCGGGCGACGTGGACGTGCCCGCGCTGGTCGTCATCGCCGAGCGGGACGACGTCGCCCCGCCGTCAGCCGTGCGCGAGGCCGCCCGGCGCCTGCCGCACGCCGAGACGCTCGCCTTCGACTGCAACCACTTCGACATCTACGTCGGCGACGTCTTCGAGGAGTCCGTCGCCCGCCAGGTCGGGTTCCTCACCCGCGTCCTCGCCGGGTGATCCCGCCGGGTGATCCCGCCGGAGGCCCACCCCGACAGCGACAGAGGCCCCCGCACGTCTGCGCGAGTGGGCACCTTCCCCTCCGAGTGGTCGGAAAAAGCTGACCACTCACGGGGAGAGATGCCCACTCACCAGATCGTGGGGGGTGGGCTACTCGTTGTCGGAGCGGTAGCCGAGGTTGGGCGAGAGCCAGCGTTCGGCCTCCTCGACGGTCCAGCCCTTGCGCTTGGCGTAGTCCTCGACCTGGTCGCGGCCGACGTGCCCGAGCACGAAGTACTGGCTCTGCGGGTGGGAGAAGTAGAAGCCGCTCACCGACGCGCCGGGCCACATCGCCATGCTCTCGGTGAGCTCGATGCCGACGTTGCGCTTGACGTCGAGCAGCTCCCAGAGCGTCGCCTTCTCGGTGTGCTCCGGGCAGGCGGGGTAGCCCGGCGCCGGCCGGATGCCCACGTACCGCTCCTTGATCAGCGACTCGGCGTCGAGCGACTCGTCGGGCTGGTAGGCCCAGAACTCGGTCCGCACCCGCTCGTGCAGCCGCTCGGCGAACGCCTCGGCCAGCCGGTCGGCGAGCGACTCCAGCAGGATCGCGCTGTAGTCGTCGAGCGCGGCCTTGAACTCCGCGACCTTCTCGCTGCTGCCGAGCCCCGCCGTGACGGCGAACGCCCCGACGTAGTCGCGGATCCCGGTGCTGCTCGGGGCGACGAAATCGGCGAGCGAGCGGTGCGGGACGCCCGGGCGGTGCTCGGTCTGCTGCCGCAGGTGGTGCAGCGTGGTGGACACCTCGGTGCGCGACTCGTCGGTGTAGACGTCGACGTCGTCGGTGCCGTCGACCGCGTTGGCCGGGAACAGCCCGAACACGCCCGACGCCCGCAGCCACTTCTCCTCGACGATGCGGTCGAGCATCGCCTGGGCGTCGTCCCAGAGCTTGCGCGCCGCCTCGCCCGAGGCCGGGTTGTTGAGGATGTCGGGGTACTTGCCCTTCATCTCCCAGGCGTTGAAGAACGGCTGCCAGTCGATGAACTCGCGCAGCTCGGACAGGGAGTAGTCGTGGAACGTCTTGACGTACTGGACGCTCTTCGGCGGCACGTAGTCGTCGGTGTGGGAATCGCGGCGCTGCTGTGCGATGAGGCGCGGGCGCGGCGCGCGGTAACCCGTCCAGTCGATCGGGGTGCTGTCCGCCCGGGCGGCCTCGATCGTGAGCAGCTTCTTCGCCTCGCTGCGGGCGGCGTACCGCTCCCGCAGGGAGTCGTAGTCGGTCTGGACGTCCGCGAGCAGTCCCGGCCGCTGCTCGGCCGAGAGCAACGCGGCCACCACCGGCACCGAGCGCGACGCGTCCTTCACCCAGATCACGGGGCCGTGGTACTTCTTGTCGACCTTCACGGCGGTGTGGGCGCGGGACGTGGTGGCACCGCCGATCATCAGCGGGATCTCGAGGCCCTGCCGCTCCATCTCGGACGCGAAGTTCACCATCTCGTCCAACGACGGCGTGATGAGCCCGGACAGCCCGATGACGTCGGCGTCGTGTTCCTTGGCGGCGTCGAGGATCTTCTGCGCCGGGACCATCACCCCGAGGTCGATGACGTCGTAGTTGTTGCACTGCAGCACCACACCGACGATGTTCTTGCCGATGTCGTGGACGTCGCCCTTCACCGTGGCCATGACCACGGTGCCGTTGGAACGCCCGGCGTCCTCCGGCGACTTCTCCGCCTCGATGTACGGCACCAGGTACGCGACGGCCTTCTTCATCACCCGGGCCGACTTCACGACCTGCGGGAGGAACATCTTGCCGGCACCGAACAGGTCGCCGACGACGTTCATGCCGCCCATCAGCGGGCCCTCGATGACCTCGATCGGCCGGCCGCCGCGCGCCTCGATCAGCGCCCGGAGTTCCTCGGTGTCGGTCTCGGCGTAGAGATCGATGCCCTTGACCAGCGCGTGCGTGATCCGCTCGTCGACCGGCAGGTCGCGCCACGCCTCGTCGACCGTCTCGGTCTTCGCACCCGCACCGGCGAACCGCTGCGCGATCTCCAGCAGCCGCTCGGTGGAATCGGCGCGGCGGTTGAGGATGACGTCCTCGATGGCGTCGCGCAGTTCCGGGTCGACCTGGTCGTAGACGACCAGCGCGCCAGCGTTGACGATTCCCATGTCCATGCCCGCCGCGATCGCGTGGTAGAGGAACACGGCGTGGATCGCCTCGCGCACGGCGTTGTTGCCGCGGAACGAGAACGACACGTTCGAGACGCCGCCCGAGACCATCGCGCCGGGCAGGTTCGCCTTGATCCAGCGGGTGGCCTCGATGAAGTCGACGCCGTAGTTGGCGTGCTCCTCGATGCCCGTGGCCACGGCGAAGATGTTGGGGTCGAAGATGATGTCCTCGGCCGGGAAACCCAGTTCGTCGACGAGGATCTTGTACGCGCGCGCGCAGATCTCCTTGCGCCGCTCGAGGTTGTCGGCCTGCCCCTGCTCGTCGAACGCCATGACGACGACCGCCGCGCCGTACTTGCGGCACAGCGTCGCCTCGCGGCGGAACTTGTCCTCGCCCTCCTTCATGGAGATCGAGTTGACGATCGGCTTGCCCTGCACGCAGCGCAGCCCGGCCTCGATGACCTCGAACTTCGACGAGTCGACCATGAGCGGCACCCGGCTGATGTCGGGCTCGCTCGCGATCAGCTTGACGAAGCGGTCCATCGCCGCGACGCCGTCGATCATGCCCTCGTCCATGTTGATGTCGATGACCTGCGCGCCGTTCTCGACCTGCTGGCGCGCGACGTTCAGCGCGGTGTTGTAGTCGCCGTCGCGGATGAGGTTGCGGAACTTCGCCGACCCCGTGATGTTGGTGCGCTCACCGACGTTGACGAACAGCGAATCCGGCGTGATCGTCAACGGTTCCAGGCCCGAGAGGCGGCACGCGGGGTCGGTGGTCGAGGGCAGGCGCGGCGTGACACCCGCGACGCTCGCCGCCATGGCCGCAATGTGCTCGGGCGTGGTGCCGCAGCAGCCGCCGAGCAGGTTGAGCAGTCCGCTCTCGCCGAACTCGCGGACGATCGCGGCGGTCTGGTCGGGGTTCTCGTCGTACTCGCCGAAGGCGTTGGGCAGCCCGGCGTTCGGGTAGCAGGACACGAAGGTGTCGGCGACCCGGCTGATCTCGGCGAGGTAGGGCCGCATCTCCTCGGCACCGAGCGCGCAGTTCAGGCCGACCAGCAACGGCTTCGCGTGCCGGACGGAGTTCCAGAACGCCTCGGTGACCTGACCGGACAGCGTGCGGCCCGACGCATCGGTGATCGTGCCCGAGATCATCACCGGCCAACGCCGGCCGTACTCCTCGAACAGCGTCTCGACGGCGAAGATCGCGGCCTTGGCGTTGAGGGTGTCGAAGATGGTCTCGATGAGCAGCAGGTCGGCGCCGCCGTCGACCAGGCCGCGCGCCTGTTCCAGGTAGGCGTCGACCAGCTCCTCGAAGCTGGTGTTGCGGGCGCCGGGGTCGTTGACGTCGGGGGAGATCGACGCGGTGCGGTTGGTGGGGCCGAGCGCGCCCGCGACGTACCGGGGGCGCGACGGGTCGGACGCGGTGACCTCGTCGCAGGCGGCGCGGGCGAGCGTCGCCGCCGCGAGGTTCATCTCGTAGGCGAGTTCTTCCATGCCGTAATCGGCGAGGGAGATCTTCTGCGCGTTGAAGGTGTTGGTCTCGACGAGGTCGGACCCGGCCTCGAGGTACGCCTTGTGGATGCCGAGGATGGAATCCGGCTGGGTCAACGACAGCAGGTCGTTGTTGCCCTTGAGGTCGCGGTGCCACGCGGCGAAACGTTCGCCGCGGTACTCCTCCTCGCTGAACTCGTGCCGCTGGATCATCGTGCCCATCGCACCGTCGAGCACGAGGATGCGTTCGCGCAGCAGCGCGGTCAGAGCCTCGGTGGCATCAGGACGGAGGGAGTTTTCAGGCACACCCCATTGTCTCACCCGGGGCACACGACCGCTCGTGAACGACGCTCCGTCAGCCGATCAGGCCGGGCAGCGGCAACGCGTCGAGATCACTCGCCCGGCGACGGCGACGCAGCCACACCTGCCGACGGCCGTCGGTCCACCGCAGGGTGCGGGCGAGTTCCCACCCGCCGAACTCGGCGTGCAGCGCCAGCCGGACCGCGGCGTTGACCCCGCTCACGTCCGCCGGGATGCGGAGCGGGGCGTACTCCCAGTCCGGATCGTCACCGGTCGTCGTGGTCGCGCTCATCCCGGCCATTGTGCTCCGCGGGGCGGGGCGGGACCAGCAGCGCCACGTCAGCCGGTGAAGCGGGTCAGGTGCTGCACCACCCCGCCGGTGGTGCCGGTCACCCACACGTCGGCGCCGTCGGCCGCCACCGTGTCGGGCTGGCGGACGGTGCTCAGCCGCTCGAGCTCACGCGGCGTGTCGCCGCTGACGTCGAACGCGACGGCCTGGTTCTCGGCCGTCAACGTCACCCAGACCACCGGGCGGGTCGGGTCCACGGTGATCCCGTAGGGGCCGCCGGGCAGGGGCACCGACGACAGCTGCCGGAGCGGGTCGACCGAGTAGGTCAGCAGCGCGCCACCGCGGGTGTCCGTGACCACCAGCTTGTCGTCGCCGACCTTGACGCCGTGGGTGGGTCCGGCGCCGGCGGGGACCGACGCGATCCGGGTGCCGCTGGCGACGTTCCAGGTCGAGACCGTGAAGTTGCCGACGTCGACCAGCGCGAACGTGCTGCCGAAGCCGACGAGGCCGCCGGGCTGGTCGACCTTCTCGTAGGTCTTCGGGACCCCGCCGAGCACTGTGGTGAAGGAGCGGCCGAACTCGTCGCCCGCCACGTAGCCGCCCGTGACGGCCGTGGCGTCGTGCGGGCTCACCCCGACCGGGTAGCCGGTCATCGTCCCGCCGGGCAACGTGACGACCTCGAGGGTGTTCGCGTCTTCCTCGGGCACCAGCACCGGTCCGCCGGGTCCGGCCAGCTGCAGGTGCCGCACGTGGCCCTTGATCGGGATCCGCTTGGTCACGGTCAGCGTCGTGGCGTCGATGAGCACCAGCGCGTCGGGGTCGCGCACGCCGACCGCGAGCATCTTCGTCACCGGGTCGTAGACGATCCCCTCCGGCGAGCCGCCGACCTTCACGCTCTGGCCCAGCGCCGCACCGCCGGGCGAGGGCGCCTCGGACGGTTCGGCGGCACCCGGCTTGTCCATGCTGCCGCCGGACGACGAGCACGCGGCGAGCGAGGTCACGGCCAACACGGCGGCAGCGGCGAGCAGGACGGGGCGGGAACGGGGGGTCACGTGGGCGAGCATGCCCACCCTTCGTCGGTCAGAGCTGTTCGAGTTCCGTCCGCAACCGTTCGGCGAGGCCGGTGCGGCGGCGTTGCACCCCGACCTGGCGCACCGCGCGGGCCACGGCGGGGCCGGCGGCGTGGACGATCGACAGGTGCTGCTGGGCCCGGGTCAGGGCGGTGTAGACCAGCGGCCGAGAGAGCATCCGCGTCGCCTCGGTCGGCAGCACCACGACCACCGCCGGGAACTCCGAGCCCTGGGCGCGGTGGACGGTGACGGCCCAGCCGTGCGCGAGGTCGGTGAGCGCCCGCCCCCGCACGTTCGCGGGCCCGGACGAGAACTCCACGGTGACGGTGCCGGCCTTCACCGCGCTCACCGTGCCCACCTCGCCGTTGGCGTAGCCGTTCGGCTCGGCCTCGAGGTGGTTGGCCGTGGCGACCACCCGGTCGCCCCGGGGGCACCGCTTGGTGGGGGGCCCGGCGCCCCGGGTGAGGGCCGCCCTGCGAGCGGTGTTTAGTGCCACC
>CAXUNA010000152.1:7714-8424 GCA_964252095.1 uncultured Jatrophihabitans sp.
CGGGGTTCAGGCCGGCCTTGAGAGCGTTGTTGAGTGCACCGGGGCCGGCCGGGCCGCCGTGCACGGGCGTCACCACCTGGCCGGCGGCGCTCGGGAGCCCGAGCGCGCGGGGGATCGAGTCCGTGACGAGCTGCACCACGCGGTGCGAGGCCTCCGCGCTCGCCTTCGCCGCCACCAGCACCACCTCGTGGTCCGGCGTCGGCTCGACCACCGGGAGGTCGCCGCCCCGGACGGCGGTGGCGAGCCGGGCGATCGCGCCGCCCTCGGCCTGCCGGTACAGGGTCGTCAGCTCCGTCGTGGGCACGTCCTCGCTGCCCTCGACCGCCGCGAGCAGGTCGGCCAGCACCTGCCCCGGGCCCACCGACGGCAGCTGGGCCGGGTCGCCGACGATGACCAGGTGGGTGCCGTCGGCGCAGGCCACCAGCAGCGCCGCCGCCAGTTCGGTGTCGAGCATCGAGGCCTCGTCGACCACCACGACCTGCTGGTCGAGCGGCCAGTCCTCGCCACGGTCGAACTCCATCGACCAGGTGCGGCGTTCGCGCCCGGCGCCGGGGATCGCGTCCTGCTCGTCGTCGCCGCCGCGGGGCCGGCCCTGGGCGCCGAGCAGCCGGTGGATCGTCGCGGCCTCGGCCTCGGTCAGCTCCTCCAGCCGCTTGGCCGCCCGGCCGGTGGGCGCGGCGAGCGCGATCTCGACCCCCGCGGCCTGGCAC
>CAXUNA010000153.1:0-8346 GCA_964252095.1 uncultured Jatrophihabitans sp.
GTCGGGGAGCGGCCGTCGCCGGCGGGCTCGGTGACGTGGACGACGACCTCGACGCTCGTGCCGCGGGGGAGTTCGAGGTCGACCCGGTACATCGGGTGACCCTGCTCCGCGTACAGCGCCACGGGGACGACCTGCCCGTCGACGGTGACCGACTTCAACGTCGCACCGCGGGTGGCGAGGTAGTCGAACAGCACGCGGGTGTCGCCGGGGGCGGCCTGAGCCGCGTGGTCGTCCAGCCGTTGCGTGACGATCGCCGGCAGCCCCGACGCCGGGGCGTTGTTGGTGAGGGTCGTGGTCGCCATGACGTCGCGGGTCGAACCGCACCCGGTGCGGAGGTAGGCGAAGCGCCGGTCGACGTAGTAGTCGAGCTTGCCCGCGGCGGAGTTGTTGAGCACGACGCCGCTGAACGGCGCGGCGGTGTCGGGGACGATCCCCGCGGCGGGGGTGCGGGCGAGGGCGGACTGCACGGCGGGATCGGAGCTCCATGCGAGCACCCGCCGTTCTCCGACACCCTGGGCGAGCGCCTTGACCAACCCGGCGGGCGTCCCGTTGCCCGACAGCAGTTCACGCTCGGCCGCCTCGGTGACCGACACCAGCCACTTCTTGCGCGCGACGGATCCCTCGCCGACATCGGGGAACTTGGCGTAGGCGATGCGTTGGGTGAGGTCGACGACGTTGGCCGCCGTGACCGCCGTGCCGTCGGCGAGTTTCGCGGGCCCCGTGACGGCGAGCAGGTACGACAGCGCGGTCGGGTCGATCGCGATGGCCCCGTCGAGGTGCTCACCGCTGACCTTCTCCCACATCGCGACCCAGGTCTGCGCGGCGTACGGGAAGTGGGCCGAGAGATTGCTGTTGACGTAGAGGGTGGTCGGGTCGTTGCCCGCCCACGCCCGGTCGAAGTCCGGCCCGAAGTCGAGGTGGGTCGGCACCGTCTGGTCGGGTCGGTACGACAGCAGCGCCACGTCGCTCTCGAACCGCTCGAACGTCACCTTGCCGCGGGTGGCCGAGAGGATGGCGAAGGCGCCGGGCAGGCCGCCGGTGCCGCGTGCCTCGGCCTCGTTCTGGAAACCGACGAAGTACCTGCGCGTGCCGTCGACGCCGAGCAGGCCGGGTGCGATCGCCGCGGACTGGTCTGCCCCTCGGAGCATCCCGGCGAGCTTCGACACCGCGCCCTGCAGGGTGGCGTGCGCGCTGTCGACCGGTGACAGCCAGGTGTGCGCGGGGGAGGAGCCCACGAGGTCGGCCACCCGGTCGGCCTGTACTGATGCACTGTGCAACGTCGGCGCGAGCCGCTGCAGGGTCGCGACGTCGATCGTCGCGCCGTCGGGGCGCAGGGTGGCCGGGTCGAGGTCGGCGGCCACCGACGTCAGCGGCGGCAGGACCGACGTCGAGAGCAGGTCGACGGCCGATGTCGTGTCACGCACCGAGGCGAGCGGCGAGCCGATCCACGGCACCGCAGCGGCCGCCGCCCAGACCGGGCCGCTGGTGAGTGAGTGCGCCCGGGCCGCTCCGGGTCCGATGCTGTCGGCCGCACTGCGGGCCTCGGCGAACTTGCCGACCCGGATGGACTGTTGCACCGTGCTCAGCGCGCTCTGCAGCTTGGTCAACTCGCTGCGGGCGATGAGCGCCGTCACGGTCAGGTACGCCGTCGCCGCGATCAGCAGCGTCGCGACCCCGCACACCGACCACCACAGCGCACCGTGGCGTCGCCACCCCCGGCGGCTGCGGGAGGCGGACAGCGCCCGGCGCCGCCGGCGCGTGCGCCACCACAACCGGGCCGCACTGCGTCGGGCCGGCAGCAGACTGGCGTGCCGGGCCTGATCGACCACGTCGCCGTCAGCTCACGTGGCTGCGGCGGCGCCGACCGGCCACCACGAGCATGCCGCCCGCACCGAGCAGGACCGCACCGACCAGCAGCGCGCCCCCGACGGCCGCGCCGGTCGAGGCCAGGCCGCCCGCACCGGTGCCGAGGCCGGACGACGACCCGCCGCCGTCGACCGAGGTGCCGTTCGCGCCGTCGGTCCCGTTGCCGTTGCCGCCACTGCTGTTGTCGTCGGTGCCGTCCGACCCGTTCATGACGCACGGGATGGCGAGGGTGAGCTGCGCCTTGCGGTGCGAGGTCAGGCCGGTGACCGTCAGCTGGTCGGTTCCCCGCGCGGCGACCGGGATCTTGACCGTCACCTGGAAGGTGCCGTCGGCCCGGACCTTCGTCCGCCCGACCTCGCCGGTCTTGGTGAGGACGAGGACGACCGTCTCACCGGCGAGGAACCCTTTGCCGCCGATGACGTTCGCGGCGCCGGCGCACGGGTCGTACACGCTCGCCGTGAGGACCGGGATCCGGATGGTGGGCGGGTACGGCACCGCGCCCGCGGTCGGTGCCGTGACGACCAGCGTCGCCGTCAGGGTCGCGGCGAGGACAGCCGTCAGCGCGAGCAGTCGTCGGATCATGGGTCAGCCTGCGTTCTCGTAGCGGTGACGTCCGGCGGCCCCTGCCGTCGGACGGAGACGGGCGGGGGGGCCCGTCGGGACGGCGGGTGCAGTCCGCCGTCGGGCCCACCGGGCCGAAGCACCGGTGGGCAGGTCGAGGCGACGGCTGACGTCCGTCGAGGTCGCGGACCAGAACCGGTCGAGGGTCGCGCCGAGGCCGATGTCCGGTTCCCACCCGACCGACCGGGCGAGGTCGTGGGTGTCACCGACGACGTGGGGGGTGTCGGCCGCGCCGAGGTAGTGCGCCTCGAGATCGGCACCCGAGACGGCCAGCACCGCGTCGACGACGTCGCCGACGGTCGCGGGCGTCGGGTCCACCACGACGTGCGGCCCGCACCCGTCCGTGCCGTGCGCGACCAGCTGCAGACCGAGGACGGCGTCGTCGACGTAGAGCTGCGACGCGGGATCGCCGGGGCGGAACGGGATCTCGACCGTGCGGTGGTGGAGGGCGACCGCGGTCGCGACGAGCCGGGTCACGGCGGTGACCACGGCGACGTCGGCGGCGTCGCCCGCGGCGCCGGCCCGTTCGCCGTAGACCGGACCGAGTCGGGCGACGCGAGTCTGCAGCCCGAAGTCCTCGAGGAAGTGGCGCGCCATCCGTTCGGCGAACAGGTGCCGCCAGCAGCGGTCGTCAGGGGACGCGGCGGCGAGGGCGGCCGGGACGTCCACGGCGGACGAGGCCAGGACGAAGCGGTCGACACCGGTGTCGCGCGCGGCGAGCAGCAGGTGGGTGTCGGTGAGGACGCCGGTCATCCGGTCCACCGTCGGCGCGTCGAACGGCGCGGCGGCGAGGTCGTAGACGGTGGTGGCCCCGCTGGTGGCGGCGACCGCGTTCGCGACGACCGACAGGTCCGAGGTGCGGTTGTCCGCCTCGGGGTGCAGTTGCGTCCAGGCCCCGTGCGGGCGGACGTCGATCGCGCGGACCGCGAGTCCCTGCAACAACAGGGAGTGGACGAGGTGACCACCCAGGAATCCGCCGGCTCCGACGACGACGGCATCACACGCTGGAGTCACGACTGCGGCCCTTCTCGCTGTGCCGTCCGGGGGTGACGGCAGCACGATCATGGTTTCCCGGACCTCTCCGCCCGACCACCTGAGCAGGGAACGGTTCGGTAACCAACGTGGGGATCTCCCGAGACTGTCGGACGGAAACGTCCCGGCCGGCTACTTCTTCGCGCGGGGGGATCCCGGTGGCGGACGTTCCGACGTCGTGCGGGGTGCGCTGGTGGCGCCGCTTCCGCAGGTCCGGGTGGGAATTCGTTCAGCTCGCTGCAGCGTCGGGGACGCTCCGCAGTCCGGAACCGAGGTTCTCGGCGCGCGACTGGTGACGGGTGAACAGGTGGGTGGTGGACGCGCCGATCGCCTCGGCACGGACCTGGTCGAAGACCCAGGCGTAGGTGCGCTCGAGGCCACTGCGCAACGAGATGGAGGGCTCCCAGCCGTACCGGGCGATGATCTCGGTGTTGTCGCTGTTGCGCCCGCGCACCCCCTGCGGGGCGGTGAGGTCGTGGCGACGTTCGACCTGGATCCTCGCGATGTCCGAGACGATGTCGATCAGCTGGTTGATCGTCACGAGCTCGCTGCTGCCGAGGTTCACCGGGCGGGGGTCGTCGGCGCGCTCGATCATCTGGATGCCGGCGACGCAGTCGTCGATGTACATGAAGCTGCGGGTCTGCAGGCCGTCGCCCCAGACATCGATGACGCGGTTGCCCGAGAGCACGGCCTCGGAGATCTTGCGGCAGATCGCGGCCGGGGCCTTCTCGCGCCCACCGGTCCAGGTGCCCTCGGGCCCGTACACGTTGTGGAAGCGGGCCACGCGGGTCTGCAGGCCGTAGTCCTCGAGGAAGTGGCGGCACATCCGCTCGGAGAACAACTTCTCCCAGCCGTAGCCGTCCTCCGGCATCGCCGGGTAGGCGTCGGCCTCGCGCAGCGCGGTGACGTCGGGCGAGGTCTGGTGGCCGGCGGCGTAGACACACGCCGACGACGCGTAGAAGAACCGCTCGACACCGGCGTCACGTGCGGCGACGAGCATGTGGGTCGAGATGAGGACGGAGAGCATGCACTCGGCCTTGTGGGTCTCGATGAAGCCCATCCCGCCCATGTCGGCCGCGAGGTTGTAGACCACCGTTGCACCCTGCACCGAAGCTTCGCACTCCTCGAGGAGGACGAGATCGCGGACCTCGTTCTCCGCCGCGCGGTGCACCTGGTACCAGCCGCTGAGCGGCTTGCGGTCCACGGCGCGCACGGTCATCCCCTGCGCGAGCAGGGAACGGACGAGGTGACCGCCGATGAAGCCACCGGCTCCGGTGACGACGGCATCGATGTGGTCAGGCATGGGTGGCTCCTCCGGGGAAAGGGAGATCAGGGGGACTGGCCGTGCGAAGGGGTGCAGCCCCTTGTCTCCAGTATTAACGAAGACCTCACACCTATGGTGACGCGGAATGATCACCGTGATGATTCAGTGATCTTTCCGACGGGATTTCCCCGTCTTTCCTTCTGCCTTTCCGGAATGCCCGGCGGTGGATTCTCGACGCAGAATCTCTCGACGTGAAGATGTTCGGGTGGCGATCAGGATGCCAGGGTGCGGCGGTCCTCGAGCTCGACCACCGAGGCGCCGGGGGCCGCGCTGACCTCGCCCACCTCGACGGCGTCGCTCGCCGTCGTCACCGGCGAACCGGTGGTCGAGTCCGGACCGGCCGGGACCGGCGCCGCCGGGCCGGTGAGCGCCGCGCGCGCCTCCAGCAGGTCGGCGCCCTCCAGCACCTCGCCGTCACGGCGGTGACCCGCGGACTTGGGGCGCTTGCCGTAGTAGGTGTAGCCGTAGGCGCCGGCGAACCGTCCGGGTACCCGGTTCAGCACCACCCCGAGCAGCCGGGCGTCGACCCGCTCCATCGCCTCGGTGCTGCGCCGCACCTGCGCGAACGTCGTGCTGCCCCAGCGGGCCACCAGGATCGAACCGTCGGACGCCGCGGCCATTTCGGCACCGTCGGCGACCGGCAGCAGCGGCGCGGTGTCGAGGATGACGAAGTCGTGGTCGTCGGCGATCGAGCGGATGACGTCGCGGGTGTGGTTCGACGCCAGCAGCTCCGACGGGTTGGGCGGCAGCGGACCGGACGTCAGCACCCGCAGCGCGCCGACCTCCTGGACCGCCGCGGCGAGCGTCACCTGACCGATGAGGACGTTGGTGAGGCCCACCTCGCTGACCAGCCCCATGACGTCGGCCACCATCGGCCGGCGCAGGTCGGCGTCGATGAGACAGACGCGGGCCCCGCTCTCGGCGAGCGCCGCCGCGATGTTGATGGCCGTGGACGTCTTGCCCTCGCCCGGAACGGCGCTGTTGACCGAGATGACGCGCGGCGGGTGGTCGACGTCGACGAACTGCAGGTTGGTCCGCAGCTGCCGGAATCCCTCGGCGCGCGGGCCACGGGCGTTGACCTTCGCCGCCACCGGCTGCCGGTACGCCTGGGTGTCGGCGACGATCGCGGCGAGCAGCGGCGCACCGGCGGTCGTCGCGAGGTCCTCGGGGACCTTGATCGACACGTCGAGCAGTTCCCGCAGCGCCGCGGCCGACAGGCCCACCAGCACGCCCAGGAACAACCCGATCGCGCCGTTGACCGGGACGTTCGGGCTCTGTGGCGAGGTCGGCGCCAGGGCCGGGGTCGTCGTGAGGACGTTGATCGCCGACGAGGACGCCTTGGCCGGGGTCTCGAACTCCTCGATGACCGTGGCGAAGGCGCGGGCGGCGCTGTTGGCGATGCTCGCGGCCTGCGCCGGGGAGGAATCGGTCGCGCTGATCGAGATGATCGTGGTGTCCGTCTGCGCGGTCGCAGTGATGCGCGACTTCAGCTGCTCGTTCGACAACGGAAGTCCGAGGTCAGTGCGGATCCGGTCCAGCACGTCCGGTGAGGTGACGACCGCGACGTAGGACTTCACGCGCGACTGGGCGAAGGTGCTGCCCTGGTTCAGGTCGGTCTGGTTGGTCGTGGCCGCCGCCGACACCAGCAGCTCGGCGGTCGCGGTGTACCGCCGCGGGCTGAGCGCGGACACCAGCAGCGCGACCGCCACACCCAGCACGAGGCAGGCGACGACGATCTTCCAGCGCCGGGCGAGCACCCGCAGATAGTCACGAACCGCCATGGCGACCTCCCGGACGACGCACTGAGGGAGCGCCGGGGGACGGCGCGAAAGACTGAACGGGTCGGACATTAACTGAGAATGGATCAACGCGCAGAACGATGAATTGACAGGTACGGTCACGCCCGAATCGCCTTGTCCGCACGGGGAGGAATGCACGTCGTGACGAATTCTCCGACGGAAGATTCTCCCGCTCGCGGAATGCGTGGCGACCGTTCCCCGCGCCGTACCAACGCCCTCGGCGACGCCGTGTTGACCGGTGTGTACCTCCTGGTCATGCTCGCGGCCGCGTCGGTCACGCTCGGATTCGACGGACCGTTGCGCTGGGCAGCGGTCGGTGTGGTGGCCGCGGTCGCCGCCGCCGTCGCCACCCGGTCGGGGCCGCGCCGGGTCGGGTTGCTGCTCGCGGGCGTGGCCGCGTTCACCGCGCCGTGGAACGCCGTGGCGGTCGGCGGGCTGCGGCCCGGTGACGTCGCCCTGGCCGGCGCGGTGGTGTTCCTGTTGCTCAGCCGCCGGAGCCTCGCGGCGTTGCCGGGGCTGGTGCTGCCGGCGTGGCTGCTGGTCCTGGTCGTCGCGGTGCTGACGCTCGCCGCGGGCCACCAGTTGATCCCGACCTCGGCCGACTACCTCGCCCAGCGGGTCACGCTCAACGCCGTCGGCGCCAGCACGGACGCCGTGTTCACCAACGTCGGCATCGCCGCGCGCTGGATCGTCTCGCTGATAGGCGTGCCCGTGCTGTTCGTCCTGGCGCGCCAGCAGGGCCCGACCGTGCTCGACCGGCTGGCCCTCGCGTACGTCGCCGGCACCGCGGTCTCCGGACTGGTCGCGATCACCGACGCCGTGGGACTCACCGCCATCAGCGCGCAGTTCATCGTCCCGGACTCGGGCGGCCGACAGGCGGGTCTGACGGTGCACCCGAACCACCTCGCGGCGTCGGCCTGCCTCGCCGTCCCGTTCGTGTTCTGGGCGTTCTCCCGCGGCGACCGGCGGCTGAACGTCTTCGCCTCGTTCGCCCTGATCGCCCTGCTCGGCGCGACGTTCGAGTCCGGCTCGCGTGGCGGAGCGGTGTGCGTGGTGCTCGCGTCGGCGCTCACCCTCGTGCTGGTCCGGCGGCTGCGGTCGCGGCTGCCGCTCGTCGTCGGCGGCCTGTTCGGGGCGATGTTCGTGGTCTTCGGGCTGTTCCCCGACGCCCTGGCGCAGCTGCTCACCACGGTGCGCCTGTCCAACGGTGCCGGCGTCGACACCAGCGACCAGGTCCGCGCCATGCTCGGGGCGCAGGGGATCGAGGACTTCCGGCACTCGCCGTTCACCGGCGTCGGGCTGCAGGTCGCGCTGGACGCCCACAACATCTACCGGCAGCTGCTGGCGGCCGGTGGCGTGGTGCTGTTCGGGTGCTTCGTGGTGTTCGCTGTGGGCGCCGTCCGGTGCGCGCTGCGGATCGGCCGCGACCAGCCGCTCGCGATGGCGGCGGCGGCGTCGATGGCCGCCTGGTTGCTGTTCGGCATGGTCGAGAACCTGCTCACCGACCGCTTCCTCTACGTGCCCGTGGCCATCGTCGTGGCCCTCGTCCAGCGGGTCCCGCCGGCCGAGGGGGCGACGGCCAGCATGGCGAACGCCATGTCGCCGGCGCCGGTCACGTCGAACACCTGCCGGGGGCGCGTCGCGATCATGCGGTGCGCGCCGCCGCGCTCGGCCAGGTACGCGCCCTGTTTGTCGAGCGTGATC
>CAXUNA010000154.1:0-8338 GCA_964252095.1 uncultured Jatrophihabitans sp.
GGGGGCGGGGATGGTCGTGAGTCCGGCGACGCACGCGAGCGCGACGGCCGCGGCGAGAACGGACGCGACGCGGCGGCGACGGACGGGCATCGGGGGACTCCCTGAGGTGGACTCGCGCCGAGACCACGTGTCTCCGCGTCAGGGATTGTGCGTCACCGAAGGGGCCGTGACAATCGCACATCCGGTCCGGTCGTCAGCCGTCACTCTCGCGCGGCAGAGAGTTACGTTCCTCAGACGTCGAGCGCAAGCAACGCGTTCTCGACGACCTCGGTGAGTGCGGGGTGGATCCAGTACTGACCGCGCGCCATGTCCTTGACCGGCAGGCCGAAACTCATCGCCTGCACGAGCGGCTGGATCAGCACGCTCGACTGCGGCCCGATCAGCTGCGCGCCCAGGAGCAAACCGGTCTTCCTGTCGGCGATGAGCTTGCACACGCTGGTGGTGTCCTCCATCGCCCAGCCGTACGCGGTCCCGCCGAACTCCTGCATGGCGCACGCGACGTCGTACCCGGCCGCGACGGCTTCCTGCTCGGTCTGGCCGACCTGCGCGAGCTGCGGGTGGGTGAAGACGGCCGACGGGACGAAGCGGTGGTCGCTCTCGACCCACTCGGCGCGATCGTTGTAGTGAGCAACGTTGTGCTGCACCACGCGTTCCTCGTGGTTCGCGACGTGCTTGAGCTGGTAACGGTTCGCGACGTCGCCGAGCGCCCAGATCCGGTCCACCGACGTCTGCTGGAAGGCGTCGACCGCGATGACGCCGTCGTCGTCGACCTCCACGCCGACGTGCTCCAGGCCGAGCCGGTCCGAGTTCGGCTTGCGGCCGATCGCGATGAGGACGAGGTCGCTGTGCACGACCTGACCGTCGTCGAGCGTGATCCGCTGTTCGTCGGCGTCACCCTCGACCTTGTCGATGGTGCGGCCGAGGTGGATGTTCCACTTCTCCGTGGCGGCCTTGGTGAACCGCTTCGACATCTCGGGGTCGAGCGCCATCAGCAGGCTGTTGCTCCGTGCAACGATCGAGACCTGGGCGCCGAGGGCACCGAAGACGTGGCCGAGCTCGGCGGCGATGTAACCCGCGCCGATGATCGTCAGGCGGCGGGGGACCTCGTCGACCCGCATGACGGTGTCGGAGGTGTGGAACGGCACGCCCGACTCCTGCGCCTGCGGCGGCACCATCGCCCGCGACCCGCTCGCGAGGATCACCTGGTCGGCGGTGAACGTCTTCCCGGCGTCGACCCCCGTGGTGACCGTCAGTCGGTAGGTGCCGTCGTCCGGCTGGTCGGCCGCGAACTCGCCGTGGCCGCGGAACAGCGTGACGCCGTCGCCGCCCGACTGCCGGTACCGCTGCCCGCCCGCGACGATGGTGTCGATCCGGTCGAAGATCCGGTCCCGGATGTCACGCCACCGGACGTTGAGGACCTCGGCGTCGACCCCGAGCCGCGAACCCTCGTGCACGGTCTCCGCGATCTCGGCGGTGTACACGAACATCTTGGTGGGGATGCAGCCGACGTTGATGCAGGTCCCGCCGAACGTCCCCTGTTCGACCACCGCGATCCGCTTGCCCGCCAACGGGCCGCCGGGGATCGAGTTCCCGGAACCGGTGCCGATGACGGCGACGTCGAAGTGGTCGGACGGCTCGGGGCTCCACACGTCGTCCACGGTACGTGCGGGGGCCGTGACGGGCCTGTCGGCGTGATCACCCGGGGCCGGGGCGTGTCAGGCCCCGAACGCGTCGGCGGCGAGGTCGCCGATGAGCAGCTCGACGTCGACGTCGACCCCGTGGCGTTCGAACCAGGCTCCGACGTTGCGGCAGTCGCGGGCGAGGAACTCCACCCCCTGCGGGTTCGCGACGACGTCCACGACCTGCGGCAGGTCGATCATGACGAGCCGCCCGTGGTGGACGAGCAGGTTGTAGGCGGACAGGTCGCCGTGGGCCCAGCCGTGGTGGGCGAGCAGGGACATCGCGTCGCGCAGCTGATGCCACAGCTCGCGTGCCTCGTCGGTGCTCCCGCGCCAGGCCGCGAGCCGTGGGGCGGCCTCGCCGGACTCGTCGCCGATGAACTCGAGCATCACCTCGGTCCCGAGCAACTGGACGGGGTACGGGACCGGGGCGCCGTCGGACCACAGCCGTCCGAGCGCCTCGAACTCGGCCGCCGACCACTGGCCGGCGAGCAGTTCGCGGCCGAACTCGGTGCGCCGGGCCATGGCGCGGGTCTCCCGGCTGCGGCGGACCCGACGGCCCTCGGTGTAGCCGGCGTCGCGGTGGAACTGCCGGTGCTCCGACGTGCGGTAGCGCTTGGCGGCGAGCAGGCAGCTCGGCCCGCCCGCCACCGCGCGCTCGACGAGGTGGACGTCGGCCTCCTTGCCGGTCTTGAGGATGCCGAGCTCGGTGTCGCGGGCGTTGAGGTCGGTGACCACCCACGGGGGCCGGGGGTCCGGGCCGTGCGTGGCGGTGTCGTAGCTGGACAGGGTGTCGCTGCCGTGCTCGTTCTCGACGTCGCTCTCGCGGCCGTCGAGCAGGTGACGCTCGATCATGGTGGGGTCTCCGTGGCGCGACCCTCTCGAGGGTCTAGCGCAGGTCGAGGACGGGGAGGGCGCGGACGTCCTCCGTGGCTTCGATGGACACGACGCACCTCCCGGGGTTCGACTCGACTGCCGTGCGCCGCCGACCCTGCCCGCTGCTCCCGCCCGGGCGCAACCGGATTAGCGTGCGGCGCGTGCCGAAGCCGCTCGCCGAACTCGTCGACCCGGGGTGGGCGGACGCGCTCGCGCCGGTCGAACCGCAGATCACCGCGATGGGCGAGTTCCTGCGGGGGGAGATCGCCGCGGGCCGCCCGTACCTGCCCGCCGGCGCGCACGTGCTGCGCGCGTTCGAGCGGCCGTTCGCCGACGTGCGGGTGCTCATCGTCGGGCAGGACCCGTACCCGACGCCCGGTCACGCCGTCGGGCTGTCGTTCTCGGTCGCGCCGGACGTGAAGCCGCTGCCGCCGTCGTTGCGCAACATCTTCGACGAGCTGGTGTCCGATCTCGGCGTCCCGCGGCCGAGCACCGGCGACCTGACGCCCTGGGCCGACCACGGTGTGCTGCTGCTGAACCGCGCGCTCACCGTGCAGCCCGGTACGCCCGCCTCGCACCGCGGCAAGGGGTGGGAGGACGTCACCGAGGCGGCGATCCGCGCGCTCGCCGCCCGCGGTGGCCCGCTCGTCGCGATCCTCTGGGGCAGCGACGCCCGCAAGCTCGGCCCGCTGCTCGGCTCCACCCCCCGCGTCGAGTCGGTGCACCCGTCGCCGCTGTCCGCCCGCAACGGCTTCTTCGGCTCCAAGCCGTTCTCCCGCGCCAACGCCCTGCTCGTCGAGCAGGGCGCCGAGCCGGTGGACTGGCAGCTGACCTGACCTGACTGCCTGGATGTGACGACTGGGGTCGGAAACCGTCCTGTAGCCCGGACCCAGCACGGTTTCGGACCCCAGTCGTGAGCTGCCGGGCGCTGAGCTGGTGTCAAGGACCGCCCGCGATCTGTGGAAACACACCGGGCCTGTGAACGGCCGCTCCAGGTGCAGCCGACATCGTCGACGCTCGTCCCGTGTCATCGCGCGCCGTGCCGTATGTGCCCCGTGCGCGCATCGGGGTGTTCACCGCCGCCGAGGCGTACGCCGGGGGTTGGACGCCCGAAGCGCTCGAGCACGCGGTGCGCACCGGGCGGCTGCTCCGGCTGCGACGCGGTGTCTACGTCGAGGCCGGGCTGGACCAGGACCGCCATCCTGCCGACGGCGCACGTCGTGACCGGGCTCGGCGGTCGATCGCGGCGGCGCTGGTCACCACCGGTTCGACGGTCACCGGTCTCGCGGCGGCGACGCTGCTCGGGTTCCGCGTGTGGGCCCCGCGCGAGCGGGCGTGCCTGAACGTCGTCGGTGGCCAGTCGCCCGACATCAGCGGTGTCCACGTCCACCGCAGCGGGATGCTCGACGCTGCGTGGGCGGACGTGGCGGGGTTCCGGATCACCAGGCCGAGCCGGACCGTCGTCGAGGTCGCGCGTGAGTTCGGCACCGAGGCCGGTCTCGTCGTCGCGGACTCGGCCGTGGCCGCCGGGGCGACGACCGCGGCCCGCCTCGGGGTCGAGGTCGACCGCTACATCGGGCGGCGTGGCGTCGGGCGGGCGCGGCCTCTCTCTGGCCTCGTCGACGGCCGGTCGGAGAGCGTGCTCGAGTCGCGGAGTCGGTGGCAGTTCGTCGTTCACGCACTGCCGGCGCCCGAACCACAGATGTGGATCCACGACCTGAACGGCCGGTTCCTCGGCCGCACCGACTTCTACTGGGCCGCCGGCGTCGTCGGCGAGGTCGACGGCGCGGGGAAGTTGCTGGAGGCCGCCGACCGGAAAGCGCTGCTCGAACGCCAACTGGGGCTGGCGCGGGCGGGTCTGCGGATCGTGCGGTGGGGCGCGACCGACCTGGCCCAGTTCGCTCCGACGGCATCGTGGATCCGCGACGAACTCGCCGCCGCGAGTGCCGACCCCCGCTCGGCCCGCTGGATCGCCAGCCCGCGACGACTGGGGTCCGAAACCGCCCTCTGGACGCCGGACAACACGGTTTCGGACCCCCGTCGTCGGTGACCCCCGTCGTCGGTGACCCCCGTCGTCGGTGACCCCAGCGCGTCACGACAGGTGCTTGGCGGCCTCGCGGCGGGACAGCGGGGAGAGGTCGGGGTGGGCGGCGAGGAAGGCGCGGACCCAGGCCGGGTCGGTGCGGGCGTACTGCCGCAGCGCCCAGCCGATGGCCTTGCGCACGAAGAACTCCCGGTCGGCGGCGTTGGTCTCGATCACCGCGGTGAGCAGGGACAGGTCGGTGTCGGCCCCGGCGTCGAGCTGGCCGATGATCGCGGAGCGACGCAGCCACAGGTCGTCGGAACCGGACCAGTCGAGCAGGACCGGGGTCAGCTCGGACCGGTGCACCTGCAGGAGCTCGCAGGTGGTGTGGGCGACGGCGTCGACGTGGTCCCACCAGGCGCCGGTGGTGATGATCTCGGTGGCGAGCGGGAGCAGCTCGAGCCGGCCGGCACCGGGCGCGGCACGCAGCAGCATGGTCGCGGCGTACCTCTCCTCGCGCGCCGCGGCGTCGCGCCACAACGACGTCGCCGCGGCGAGCAGGGTTTCGAGGTCAGCCGGAGGGTGAGCCCGGACGACGCGACGGACGCCGGGCAACGGCACGCCGAGGTAGGTCTCGGTGGTCTTCATGTAGGCCTGCATCGCCGGTGCCTTCGCGGGGTCGGCGATCTCGCGCAGCCCCGCCCGGACGGCCGTGACGAGCGCCTCGGGTGAGTCGGTCGGCGTCAGAGGGGCGGTCATGCCGGGGAATGCTAGGACCGGGTCACGACGCTGTGCCTGACGTCGGAACGCGGCTCGGAGCCGCCCCCGGATCGGGATCGATGTCGGACCCCCGCACTACCCTCGCGACCGATCCCCGACCCACCTGGAAACACCCCCGAGAGGACACCTGTGGCCGACCGTCTCGTCGTGCGTGGCGCCCGTGAGCACAACCTCAAGGACGTCTCGCTCGACATGCCCCGCGACGCACTCATCGTGTTCACGGGACTGTCGGGTTCGGGCAAGTCGAGCCTCGCGTTCGACACGATCTTCGCCGAGGGCCAGCGCCGTTACGTCGAGTCGCTCTCGGCGTACGCCCGGCAGTTCCTCGGACAGATGGACAAGCCCGACGTCGACTTCATCGAGGGCCTGTCACCGGCCGTCTCGATCGACCAGAAGTCGACCAACCGCAACCCGCGGTCGACGGTCGGCACCATCACCGAGGTCCACGACTACCTGCGGCTGCTCTGGGCCCGGATCGGCATCGCGCACTGCCCGGTCTGCGGCGAGCAGATCGCCAAGCAGACCCCGCAGCAGATCGTCGACCAGGTCCTCGCGATGGAGGAGGGCACCCGCTTCCAGGTGCTCGCCCCGGTCGTCCGCGAGCGCAAGGGTGAGTGGATCGACCTGTTCGAGGACCTGCAGACCAAGGGCTACTCGCGCGTCCGGGTCGACGGCACGGTGCACCCGCTCACCGACCCGCCGAAGTTGAAGAAGCAGGAGAAGCACTCGATCGACGTCGTGGTCGACCGGTTGGTCGTGCGGCCGTCGAGCAAGCAGCGCATCACCGACTCGGTCGAGACCGCCCTCGGGCTCGCCGAGGGCATCGTCGTGCTCGAGTTCGTCGACCGCGAGGAGAACGACCCCGACCGCGAGCGCCCCTTCTCGGAGAAGCTCGCCTGCCCCAACGGCCACCGGCTCGCCATCGACGAGCTCGAGCCCCGGTCGTTCTCGTTCAACGCGCCGTTCGGGGCGTGCCCGGAGTGCACCGGGCTCGGTGTCCGCAAGGAGGTCGACGTCGAGCTGATCGTCCCCGACCCGGAGAAGTCGCTCGGCGAGGGCGCGATCGCGCCGTGGGCCACGGCCCAGACCTCGGAGTACTTCCTGCGGCTGTTGCAGGGCGTGGCCAACTCGTTCAGCTTCACCATCGAGACGCCCTGGGAGAACCTCACCGCGCGGCAGCAGAAGGCGGTGCTGCACGGCACCGACGACCAGGTGCACGTCTCGTACAAGAACCGGTACGGCCGCACCCGGTCGTACTACGCGGCCTACGAGGGCGTCATCCCGTGGCTGGAGCGCCGGCACGAGGAGACCGAGTCCGAGTGGGCGCGCGACCGCTACGAGGGCTACATGCGCGAGGTCCCGTGCCCGGTGTGCCAGGGCACCCGGCTCAAGCCGGAGATCCTCGCCGTCACGGTCGGCGGTCACTCGATCGCCGAGGTCAGTTCGCTGTCGATCCGCGAGGCCGCCACGTTCCTCGGTGCGCTGAAGCTCAACACCCGCGAGAAGAAGATCGCCGAGCAGGTGCTCAAGGAGATCAACGAGCGGCTGCGGTTCCTGCTCGACGTCGGGCTCGACTACCTGTCGCTCGACCGCGCGGCCGGCACCCTGGCCGGCGGTGAGGCGCAGCGGATCCGGCTCGCCACCCAGATCGGCTCCGGTCTCGTCGGCGTCCTCTACGTCCTCGACGAGCCGTCGATCGGGCTGCACCAGCGCGACAACCGCCGGCTGATCGACACGTTGCTCCGGCTCAAGAGCCTGGGCAACACCCTCATCGTCGTCGAGCACGACGAGGACACCATCAAGGTCGCCGACTGGATCGTCGACATCGGCCCGTACGCCGGTGAGCACGGCGGCAACGTCGTGGTCTCGGGGACGCTCGAGGACCTGCTGAACTCACCCGATTCGCTCACCGGCGCGTACCTCACCGGCAAGCGGTCGATCGAGGTCCCGCTGGTGCGGCGGCCCTACGACAAGAAGCGGGTGCTGACGGTCGAGGGCGCGCGGCAGAACAACCTGCGCGACATCGACGTCTCGTTCCCGCTCGGGACGTTCACGGCCGTCACCGGCGTCAGCGGCTCCGGCAAGTCCACGCTGGTGAACGACATCCTCTACAACACCCTGGCCAACAAGGTGAACGGCGCGCGTCACCCCACCGGGCGCCACAAGCGGGTGCGGGGTGTCGAGGGCGTCGACAAGGTCGTCGGCGTCGACCAGGGGCCGATCGGCCGCACGCCGCGGTCCAACCCGGCCACGTACACCGGCGTCTTCGACCACATCCGCAAGCTCTACTCGGAGACCACCGAGGCGAAGGTCCGCGGCTACCAGCAGGGCCGGTTCTCCTTCAACGTCAAGGGTGGCCGCTGCGAGGCGTGCCAGGGCGACGGCACGATCAAGATCGAGATGAACTTCCTGCCGGACGTCTACGTGCCGTGCGAGGTCTGCGACGGCGCCCGCTACAACCGCGAGACCCTCGAGGTGCACTACAAGGGCAAGACCATTGCCGAGGTGCTCGACATGCCGATCGAGGAGGCGGCCGAGTTCTTCGCGCCGATCTCCAAGATCTCGCGCTACTTGAAGACCCTCGACGAGGTCGGGCTCGGCTACGTGCGGCTCGGGCAGCCGGCCACGACGTTGTCCGGCGGCGAGGCGCAGCGGGTCAAGCTCGCGACCGAACTGCAGAAGCGCTCGACCGGCAACACCGTGTACGTGCTCGACGAGCCCACCACCGGCCTGCACTTCGAGGACGTCAACAAGCTGCTGGCCGTGCTGCAGAGCCTCGTCGACAAGGGCAACACCGTCCTGACCATCGAGCACAACCTCGACGTCATCAAGACGGCCGACTGGATCATCGACATGGGTCCGGAAGGCGGTTCGGGCGGCGGCACCGTCGTGGCACAGGGGACACCCGAGCAGGTCGCGGCGGTGGCGGAGTCCTACACCGGGCAGTTCCTCGCCGAGCTGCTCGAGCCCACACCCGCGA
>CAXUNA010000155.1:0-8276 GCA_964252095.1 uncultured Jatrophihabitans sp.
CTCGGGGTGCACCTCGAGCGCGGGGCGTGGTGCAGCGGCGAGCGTGTCGGCCGCCTCGGCGATCTTCGGCAGCAGGTTCCAGGTCTGGATCGACACCCCGATGCCGAGCGGGTGGACGGGGTCGCGCCGCCACCGGTCCAGGGCGGAGGCGGGCGGGGTCCAGAAGATCGAGGACCGGTCGGGGCCGAGGAAGGCCCGCGCGGCGACATCGGAACGGCGTCGCTCCCCGTCCGCCGGCATCGGACCGAGCGGCATGTCGACCCCGAGCGGATCGCCCGCCGCGAGCGCGACCACGTCCGCGAACGTCGTCAGCACGCGCCACGCGACGGTCGGACCGGTCGCGACTGCCGCCAGCCAGCCACCGCGACAGCCGTCGACACCGACGACCCGTTCGGCCACCTCAGTCCAGGTGATCGTGCAGGAACGCGTCGATGCGCTCCCAGGCGGGCGCGGCGGCCGAGGGGTCGGGGCCGATGTTCAGCGCGCGGTAGACGCCGGCGAGTGGGCCGTCGAAGGGCCGGTCGTTGAGGAAGCTGTGCCCGGCGCCGGGATAGATGTCGACGCGGTGCTCGACGTGCGCGTCGGTGAGCGCCTGCTCGAGCTGGCGCGGCGGCTTGCTCCCGAGGAAGCGGTCCTTGTCGCCGTAGGAGCCGATGACCGGGCAGGCGCCGGCCAGGGTGTGGACCGGGTCCTTCGGCAGCACGCCGTAGTTGGCCGAGGCGACGTCGAACCCGCGGGTGGCTGTCATCAACGCGAACCCGCCGCCCATGCAGAACCCGACGACGCCGACCTTGCCGTTGGTCTCCGGCAGCTCCGTCACCAGCGACCGGGCCGCCTCGATGTCGGCGTAGGCCCGGCCGTGCCCCGAGCGCAGGGCCCGGAACGTCGAGACCAGGCACTTGCGGGCACCGCCGGCGGTGAACAGGTCGGGCATCAGCGCGACGAAACCGGCTTCGGCGAGGCGGGTGAGCTGCCGCTTCATGATGTCGTCGACGCCGAACAACTCGTGCACGACGACGACCGCGGGGAACGGCCCGTCGCCGTCGGGAACCACCAGCCAGCCCCGCAGACCGGGCGTCCCGAACGACGGGATCTCGATCTCCGTGGGGGTGCTGGTGGGGGTCTCTGCCGTCGTCATGTCCTGATCCTGCCCAATCCGGCGTTCGCCGGTAGCGGAGCCCCGCATCTGCGGGCATCTCGGCGGGGCACCGTCCGTTGGACTGACTACAGTCGGATCACCAGCCTCCCGACTGGATGAAGAGGAGCGGTCAATGTTCGAGCGGTTCACAGACCGGGCTCGCCGGGTCGTCGTCCTGGCGCAAGAAGAGGCCCGGATGCTCAACCACAACTACATCGGCACCGAGCACATCCTCCTGGGTCTCATCCACGAGGGTGAGGGTGTCGCGGCCAAGGCTCTGGAGAGCCTCGGCATCTCGCTCGACGCCGTGCGCCAGCAGGTGGAGGAGATCATCGGTCAGGGCCAGCAGGCCCCGTCCGGTCACATCCCCTTCACCCCGCGTGCCAAGAAGGTCCTGGAGCTCTCGCTGCGCGAGGCGCTGCAGCTCGGCCACAACTACATCGGCACCGAGCACATCCTGCTCGGGCTGATCCGCGAGGGTGAGGGCGTCGCCGCGCAGGTGCTCGTCAAGCTCGGCGCCGACCTCAACAAGGTCCGCCAGCAGGTCATCCAGCTGCTCAACGGCTACCAGTCCAAGGAGCCGGCCGGCACCGCCACCGAGGCCACGCCCTCGACGTCGTTGGTGCTGGACCAGTTCGGTCGCAACCTCACGCAGGCCGCGCGGGAATCCAAGCTCGACCCGGTCATCGGGCGCGAGAAGGAGATCGAGCGCCTCATGCAGGTGCTCTCGCGGCGCACCAAGAACAACCCGGTGCTGATCGGCGAGCCCGGCGTCGGCAAGACCGCCGTCGTCGAGGGCCTCGCCCAGGCGATCGTCAAGGGCGAGGTGCCCGAGACGCTCAAGGACAAGCACCTCTACACGCTCGACCTCGGTTCGCTGGTCGCCGGTTCCCGGTACCGCGGTGACTTCGAGGAGCGCCTGAAGAAGGTGCTCAAGGAGATCCGCACCCGCGGCGACATCATCATGTTCATCGACGAGATCCACACCCTCGTCGGGGCCGGTGCGGCCGAGGGCGCGATCGACGCCGCGTCGATCCTCAAGCCGATGCTCGCCCGCGGTGAGCTGCAGACCATCGGGGCCACCACGCTCGACGAGTACCGCAAGCACCTCGAGAAGGACGCCGCGCTCGAGCGTCGGTTCCAGCCGGTGCAGGTGGGTGAGCCGACCGTGGCGCACACCATCGAGATCCTCAAGGGCCTGCGCGACCGGTACGAGGCGCACCACCGCGTCTCGATCACCGACAGCGCGCTGGTCGCCGCGGCCGGCCTCGCCGACCGCTACATCAGCGACCGGTTCCTGCCGGACAAGGCGATCGACCTCATCGACGAGGCCGGCTCGCGCATGCGCATCAAGCGCATGACCGCGCCGCCGGACCTGCGCGAGTTCGACGAGCGCATCGCCGACGTCCGCAAGGAGAAGGAGTCCGCGATCGACGCGCAGGACTTCGAGAAGGCGGCGTCGCTCCGGGACAAGGAGAAGACGCTGCTCGGCGAGAAGGCCCAGCGCGAGCAGGAGTGGAAGGCAGGCGACCTCGACGTCGTCGCCGAGGTCGACGACGAGCAGATCGCCGAGGTCCTCGCGACCTGGACCGGCATCCCGGTCTTCAAGCTGACCGAGGAGGAGACCTCGCGGCTGCTGCGCATGGAGGACGAGCTGCACAAGCGCGTCGTCGGCCAGGAGCAGGCGATCAAGGCGGTCTCGCAGGCGATCCGTCGCACGCGCGCCGGCCTCAAGGACCCGAAGCGTCCCGGTGGCTCGTTCATCTTCGCGGGGCCCTCAGGCGTCGGGAAGACCGAGCTGTCGAAGGCGCTCGCCGAGTTCCTCTTCGGTGACGACGACGCCCTGATCCAGCTCGACATGTCGGAGTTCCATGACCGCTACACCGTGTCGCGACTCGTGGGTGCCCCTCCCGGCTACGTCGGCTACGACGAGGGCGGCCAGCTGACCGAGAAGGTCCGCCGCAAGCCGTTCTCCGTGGTGCTGTTCGACGAGGTCGAGAAGGCCCACCCGGACGTCTTCAACACGCTGCTGCAGGTGCTCGAGGACGGTCGGCTCACCGACGGCCAGGGCCGGATCGTGGACTTCAAGAACACGGTCCTCATCCTCACGACCAACCTCGGCACGCGTGACGTGTCGAAGGCGGTCGGCCTGGGCTTCGCCGCGGCGAACGACACCGCGTCGAGCTACGAGCGGATGAAGCTCAAGGTCAACGACGAGCTCAAGCAGCACTTTCGGCCGGAGTTCCTCAACCGCATCGACGACATCATCGTGTTCCACCAGCTGACCCAGGACGAGATCACCTCGATCGTCGACCTCATGGTCCACCGGCTCGACGAGCAGCTGCGGAACAAGGACATGGGCATCGAGATCACGGGCGAGGCGAAGATCCTGCTCGGCAAGAAGGGCTACGACCCGGTGCTCGGCGCCCGTCCGCTGCGTCGGACGATCCAGCGCGAGATCGAGGACACGCTGTCGGAGAAGATCCTCTTCGGCGAGCTGCTCCCCGGCCAGATCGTGCTGGTCGACACCGGCGTCGGCGAGAAGGGCGAAGAGGTCTTCACGTTCCGCGGCGAGGCCAAGCCGGGCGAGGTCCCGGTGGCGGTCGAAGCTGCCGGCGCGCAGATCCCCGCCGGTGGCGCACAGATCCCGGCCGCCGAGTAACACCACCTGCATCACCGACCGGCCCGTCGCTCCTTCCCGGAGCGGCGGGCCGTCGTCGTGTCCGGGGTTGTTGTGCCCGGGCGGCGAGGTCTGGCGGCGAGGTCTCAGGGGCGAGGTCCGGCGCGGGTCCCGGCGGCGGGTCCCGGCGGCGAGTTGATCAAGGCGCTATGGCTATTGCCCCTCGCCCCGCAGCGACCATTCCGCCTTGATCGCGCCAGCACGATGTCGATCAAGGCGCCGTGGTCGCTGCAACGGCCCCTTGCGCGACCATTTCGTCTTGATCAACTTCTCTCTGGGGCTCGACGGCCTCACGGGAGCGTGAACGTGGCCCCGTCATTGCGCGTCACCAGCAAACCGTCTTTGACCAGTGACGCGAGACAACGCTGCCGCTGCCCGTCATCGCCCCCGATCGCGTTCAGCTGAACGCGGGTGACCGGACCGTCCTCGTCGCGCACCACCGCCATGAGTCGGCCCCGCACCTGGCGGTCGGTGCCGTGCCAGGCCTGCGTCGGGCGCTTCGGAGTCGTCGCGGCGGGCCGGCCGGCGGCGAGCCAGAGGCAGTCGGCGGCAAGGGGACAGACGTTGCAGGCGGGCACGCGGGCCGTGCACACCACCGCACCGAGTTCCATCACCGCGACGGCGAACACGGCCGCGACCGCCGCCTGCTCCGGCACGACGGCCTCGGCGAGCGCGAGGTCGCGCGCCGGGGGCTGCGGACCGGGGTCGTCCTCGCCGCGCAGCACCCGGTGCAGCACCCGCCGGACGTTGGTGTCGACCACCGCGTGCCGCTGGCCGAACGCGAACGACGCCACCGCCCGCGCGGTGTAGCTCCCCACGCCGGGCAGCGCGAGCAGGTCGTCGAGCCTGGTCGGCACCTCGCCGCCGTGGCGCTCGGTCACCGCGACGGCGGCCGCGTGCAACCGCAACGCCCGCCGCGGATAGCCCAACCGGCCCCACATCCGGACGGCCTGACCCGCCGGTTCGGCCGCCAGCGCGGTAGGGGTCGGCCAGCGCGCCAACCAGGCGTGCCAGGCCGGTTCGACGCGGGCGACGGGCGTCTGCTGCAGCATCACCTCGCTGACCAGCACGCCCCACGGGGTGCGGTCCGGGCGCCGCCACGGCAGGTCGCGTGCGGCGGCGGCGTACCAGTCCAACAACGTCGCGACCGGGAAGGCGGCGTCAGCGGGGTCATGACGGACGACGGCGACGCGGGGCATGGCGATCTCATCGTGTCACGGCCCGCCGTGTCGCGGTCCGGGGTGGCGTCCGGCGCGGTTACCGTGGTCCGGTCATGAGCTTGCGCCCGGTCGGAAACCTGCCCACGTCGGTCTACTGGCGACGTCGCGCGCTCGTGATCATCCCGCTGCTGTTCCTCGTCATCCTCACCTTCTACGTCGCCTGCTCGCCCAGCGGCAACGGCTCCGACGCAGGTGGGAGCTCGCCGGTCGCCTCGACGTCGTCCCCGGTGACCTCGCCGTCGCCGTCCGTGAGCCCGTCGTCCTCGGTGACGCCGAGCGGCACCGCGTCGGCCGCGACGAGCCCGACGACCTCGACCCCGCCCGCGAAGAGCAGCCCGGCCTCGACGGCGGTGGCGGCGTGCGTCGCCACGTCGCTGCAGGTCGCCGGCGTCACCTCGGCCGCGACGTACAAGGTCGGGAGCGAGCCGGTCGTGTCGCTGCAGGTGACCAACACCGGCATGAAGCCGTGCACCCAGGACCTCGCCGACGCCCAGATCGTGCTGACCGTCTACAACGGCGACGCGCGGGTATGGGGCAGCCACGACTGCAAGGTGCAGCCCGGCACCAACGTCTCGACGCTCTCGCCGAACCGCCCGGTCAAGCTCTCGATCACTTGGACCGGGCTGTCGTCCCAACCCGGTTGTGCGGCGACGCGGGTGCGGGTGGCGGCGGGCAAGTACACGCTGAAGGCGACGCTCGGCAAGATCACCGGCGTGCCGGCGACGTTCACCCTGACCTGACCCGACCCGACGGACGGGCCACCACGCGGCTCAGGTGTAGCGGTCGAGGATCGAGACGTCGGCCAACCGGCCCAGCGCCTCACGGATCGTGCGGGCCCGGTTCTCGCCGATGCCGTCGACGCCCTGCAGGTCCTCCACGGTCGCCGCGAGCAGCTTCTGCAGCGAGCCGAACTGCTCGACCAGCCGGTCGACGACGATCGGGGGCAGCCGCGGGATCCGAGCGAGCAGGCGGAAGCCGCGCGGGGAGATCGGCGCGTCGAGGTTCTCGGGCGCGGTGGACAGGCCCAGGGTGCCGGCCAGCAGCGTCTGGTCGAGCAGGTCGACGGTGTCGAGCTCGGCGAGCACCTGCTCGACGGTGCGGGCGGCGAGCCCGACCGGCACGTAGTCCCGCACGATCGCGTAGCGGTCGACCATAACGCCGGCCATCAGCTCGTCGAGCTGCAGCTGCAGCAGCCGGCCGTCGGTACCGAGTTCGACGACGTAGCCCGCGATCTCCTGCTCGATCCGGCGCACCATCTCCAAGCGCTGCAGCACGACCGTCACGTCACGGACGGTGACGAGGTCTTCGATCTCCAGCGCCGAGAGGGTGTTGCTGACTTCGTCGAGGCGGCTCTTGTAGCGCTCGAGGGTGGCCATGGCCTGGTCGGCGCGCGGCAGCAGCTGGCCTGCGCTCTCGACGACGTACCGGCGGCCGCCGATGTAGACCCCGATGATCCGCATCGACTGGGACACCGAGATGACGGGGTAGCCGGTCTGGATCGCGACCCGCTGGGCGGTGCGGTGCCGCGTGCCCTGCTCCTCGGTCGGGACGTCGCTGCCGGGCATCAGGTGGGCCGCGGCGCGCAGCAGCCGGGTGCCGTCGCTGGAGATGACCACGGCGCCGTCCATCTTGCACAGCTCGCGCAGCCGGGTCGCCGAGAAGGCCACGTCGAGCCGGAACCCGCCGGTCGACAGCTCCTCGACCACCTCGTCGTAGCCGACGACGATGAGCGCCCCGGTGTTGCCACGCAGGATCCGCTCGAGGCCGTCCCGCAGTTCGGTGCCGGGAGCGACCATCGCGAGAACGCCGAGCAGGGCGTCGTCACGGTGCGGGCTGACCAACGCGAGAGCTCCGATCGGGTACGGCGAGGGGTGACGCGCGGACCGGCATCGTCCGACCTGCCGAATTCTAGGGCGTGCGCAACCCGGTAGCGCGCGTGGCAGCCGGACGACGTCCCGATCGCGCCGAGATCATCACCCCGATCGGGCAAGTCTGGTGGGCCGCGACCGCGGGTCGAGCCGGCGCACGTTCGAGGGCTGCAGCACCTCCGTGGCCTCGGCGACGGTGGGCACGGCCAGCAGTTCGAGCCCGGCCGGTGGGGACGTCGGTGCCGATCCCGCCGGGATGACGGCGGTCCGGAAGCCCAGCCGCGCGGCTGCGGCGAGCCGCCGGTCCAACCCGGTGACCCGCCGGACGTCACCGGACAACGACACCTCGCCGATCGCGCACATCGTGGGCGGCAGCGGCGTGCCGGCGTGTGCGGAGGCGACCGCGAGCGCGACGGCGAGGTCGGCGGCGGGCTCGGTGATCCGCAGCCCCCCGACGCTCGCGACGAACACGTCGGCATCCGGCAGCTTGGCCGCGGGCAGCGCCCGGGTCAGCACGGCCAGCACCATCGTGACGCGGTTGTGGTCGAGGTCGGTCACCGCCCGGCGTGGGCTGCCGGCGTTCGTCGGCGACGTGAGCGCCTGCACCTCGGTGACCAGCGGCCGCCTGCCCTCGAGCGTGACCGTGGCGCAGGTCCCGGCGACGGCGACGGTGCGGTCGGCGAGGAACAGGCTGGACGGGTCGTCGAGGCTGACCAGGCCCGACTCCTGCATCTCGAAGCAGCCGATCTCGTCGGCCGGGCCGAACCGGTTCTTCGTCGCGCGGACCAGGCGCAGCGTCGAGTGCCGCTCGCCGTCGAAGTGCAGGACGACGTCGACCAGGTGCTCCAGCGTGCGGGGGCCCGCCACCGAGCCGTCCTTGGTCACGTGGCCGACCACGACGGTGGCGATCCCCCGCTCCTTGGCCACCGCGATGAGCGCACCGGTGACGGCGCGGATCTGCGGCACCCCGCCGGCGCCGCCCTCGACCGCGGAGGTGGCGATCGTCTGGACCGAGTCGACGACCAGCAGCGCCGGCCGCACCTCGTCGACGTGCGAGAGCAGGGCCGCGAGGTCGTTCTCCGCGGCCAGGTAGAGCTCGCGGTGGGTGGCGCCGACGCGTTCGGCCCGCATCCGCACCTGGGCCGTCGACTCCTCGCCGGTGACGATCAGCGCCCGGCCGAGCCCGCGGGCCGCGAACGACTGACCGACCTCGAGCAGCAGGGGCGACTTACCGATCCCGGGCTCGCCCGCGAGCAGCACGACCGATCCGGGCACGAGCCCGCCGCCCAGTGCCCGGTCCAGTTCGCCTATGCCGGTCGGTCGGGCGGCCGCGACGGCGGCGTCGACCTGGGCCATGGGCAGGGCCGGGG
>CAXUNA010000156.1:0-8251 GCA_964252095.1 uncultured Jatrophihabitans sp.
CCACCGTCGTCCGTCCCGATCCCACCCCCGTCTGATTCACCCGACCAGAGGAACCGCCGTGACGAATGCGCTCGAAGCCGTGCCGGCTCGCCGCGAACCCACCCGCCGCCCGCCGTGTGATCTCGAACTGATCATCCCGACGTTCAACGAGGAGTACCGGCTCCCCGCGACACTGCTCGCGCTCCTGGCGGAGCTGGACGAGATCCGTCGGCGCGACGGTCTGCACTGTCGGATCGTCGTCGTGGACAACGGCAGCTGGGACCGGACGTCCGAGATCGCCGACCAGTTCGCGCTCACCTATCCCGATTCCGTGGTGGTCATCGGCTGTGCCACGGGCGGCAAGGGAGCAGCGGTCCAGCGCGGAATGCTCACGAGCAGCGCCCGCCACGTGGGTTTCGTCGACGCCGATCTCGCCGTCCCGGCCGAGGCGCTGCACGAGGTGGTCGCGCTGTTGGCCGGCCGCAGTGACGTGGTGATCGCCTCCCGGCGGTGCGACGGCGCCTCGTACGCCGTGCGGCAGTCGGCCGTGCGCCGCATGGGCAGCTGGGTGTTCCGCCAGGCGATCCGCGACCTGCTCCCCGCGGTCTCCGACACCCAGTGCGGCTTCAAGTTCTTCTCCGCCGCGGCGGCGCAGGACATCTTCCACGACCTGCACACCACCGGTTTCAGCTTCGACGTCGAGCTGCTGGTCCGCGCGCACGCGCACGGCTACCGCATCGACGAACTGCCCGTCGTGTGGAGTGACGGGGCGGCCTCGTCGCTTAACCCCGTCTCGCACGGCGGTCAGATCTTGCGTGAACTGCTGCTGCTACGTCGCATCGGCCACGAGCTCGCCGCCGACGCCGGCTGACACGCGCCCACCTGAGAGGAGTGCACAGTGCAACTGTCACATGTCGTTGTCGTGAACTGGAAGGACAGCTCGCACCCCGAAGCCGGAGGCGCCGAGGTCTTCTGCGAGAACGTCGCACGCGAGCTGGCGACGAGCGGTGTCCGGGTCACCTACCTGACGAGCCGGCCGGGCGGAGCGCCGGCCCGGTCGGAGACCGACGGGTACGCCGTACGCCGGGTGGGTCGCACGTACTCGATCTACCCCCTCGTGCTGCTGTGGTTGTTCCGTCACCGTCGGGTCATCGACGGCGTCATCGACTCGCAGAACGGCATCCCGTTCTTCAGCCCGCTGGCGGTCGGCCGGCGGGTGGCCGTCGCGCAGCTGATCCACCACGTGCACCAGGACCAGTTCGGCATGTACTTCCCGCCCGCCATGGCCTGGATCGGTCGGTTGCTGGAGGGGTTGGGTGCCCGCACCGTGTACCGCGAGCGGGCGATCTGCACCGTCTCGCCCTCGACCCGGACCGAGGTGCGTCGTCGGCTGCGCCTGCGTGGTCCCGTCTACGTCACGCCCAACGGCACGGCGTCGACCCAGCACCCGGGGGTCGCGCGGACCGAACGTCCGAGCATCACCTGCGTCGGGCGGCTGACCCGCCACAAGCGCTGGGACGCGGTCGTCGACGCGGTCGCCGAGCTGGTCGAGGAGGTCCCCGACCTGACGGTCCACCTCGTGGGGGCCGGACCGGAGCACGACGCCCTCGCGGCGCAGGTCGAGCGCCTCGGCCTCATCGACCACGTGATCCTGCACGGCTTCGTCACCGAAGCCCGCCGTGACGTCCTGCTGGCGTCGGCGTGGCTGACGGTCAGTGCCTCGGCCGGAGAGGGCTGGGGGCTGTCGATGATCGAGGCCGCGGCCCAGGGCGTGCCGGCTGTCGCGGTCGACGTGCCAGGTCTGCGCGACTCGATCCGCGACGGCGTCACCGGCTGGCTGACCACCGACACCGAGTTCGCCGCCTCGATCGCGATGGCCCTGAAGCAGTTGGACGATCCCGACGTCGCCGATGCCTACGCCGAGGCCTGCCGGGCCTGGGCGGGATCGTTGCAGTGGGGTGCGACGGCCGCCCGGTTCCGCGCCGTGCTGCAGGCCGAGACCCGGAGTGCGCTCGAGGTGCGCCGCCGCCGGGCGGCGCGCCAGGACAGCACGGCCGCGGTGACCATGACCCGGGAGGTGGCGGCGACCGTCGACACCCACCTGCTGCGGGGGACGGACCAGACGACCTTCTGCGCTGCGTGTGTCGACCGCACGGCCGGTCCGTTCAAGATCCTGCTGCACGGCGCCGACGAGCACGGTGCGACGAGCGCGCTGCTGCGCCTGGGCGTCAACCCGCTCTCGGACGCGATGCAGATCCAGCTGTGCCGGTCCAGCGATCTGGTGCAGTGGCACGCCGGTGCCCTGCCGCACAACGAACCGTCGCGGCAGCCGGACCGCGCGTGCCCGCACGACGACCTGTCCCGCGGTGAGCTGGCGGAACTGGCGCGGACCACCGCCTCCGTCGACGCGCTCGAGAACGAACGGCGGATTGCGTGACCGACATCCTCGACCTCGACACCACCGACACGCCGACCGGCGCGGACCCGGGCGGCGACGCGTCCCCCGGTGGGCGGGCCGCACGGCGGTGGCCACGTCCGGGCGTGCCGCTCGGCTCGTGGCAGTGGCGGGCCGTGCTGGTGGTGCTGGGCGTGGTGGCCCTCGCCGCCCGCCTGTTCCGTCAGCAGCAGTCCTACGACCTGTTCATCGACGAGCCGTTCTACACGCAGGTCGGCCAGTCGGTGTCGCTCGGTCGGCTGCCGTACGCCGCCGGCGTGCACTTCTTCCTGCACCCACCGGGCTTCTTCCTCATCGAGGCGCCGTGGATCAAGCTGTTCGGGCTCAAAACCGACGCCGTCGAGCAGGTCTACAGCATGCGGAAGCTGATTTCGATCTTCGCGGCGCTCACCGTCGTGCTGGTCGCTGTTGTGGTCTCGCGTGCCGTCAACCGCACCGCGGGCCTCGTGGCCGCCGGGGCCTACCTCGTGAACACGTTCGTCAACCGCGACAGCGCGATCGTCATCCTCGAACCGTCGACGATCTTCTTCGCCCTCTGCGGCTACGCCGTGCTGCTGTACCTGCGCGCGCCGGAGACCCGGGCCCGCCGGTGGCAGCTGGCCGGGGCGGGACTGCTGTTCGGCATCTCCATCCTCTGCAAGGAGTTCGCGGTCTTCATCACGATCGTGCCGATGTTCGTCGCGCTCGTCATCCGCACCCCGCTGCGCCGGCGGGAGGCGCTGACCGTCGCCGGGTACTCGACGCTGCCCTACCTCGCCTGGGTGGCGGTGGTGGCCGTGACCGGCAACTGGTCGACGTTCGTGTTCCAGCTCTCGACCGGCTTCAGCCGCACGACCGGCGCCACCCAGATCACCGGGTTCAACCGGCCTGGGGCGCCGTCGTTCCTCGAGACCCTGCTCAAGAACATCGACACGCTCTGGACGGCGTACCTCGTGCTCGGGCTCGGCTCGATCGCGATCGTGTACCTCGGCTGGCGGGCGACGGACCCACGGCACCGGCTCGTCGCCTGCTTCGGGCTCGGCGCGTTGCCGCTCATCGGCTACTGCATCACGCTCGGCACCAACGAGGAACAGTTCTTCATGTTCCTGCTGCCGGCCGCCCTCATCTGCCTCACCGTCGCGGTCTTCGCGCTCTGGGGCCGGCTCGGGCGGTGGCTGCGGGTGGCGGTGATCGTGGTCGCCCTCGGCGTGGTCGTCTCCGACGTCGTCAACTACGCGGTCATCCACACCGTCCGCGACGACGGTTCTTACCAGGTCGACCGGTGGATGGCCGAACACGTGCCGCTGGGCTCGGTCGTCGGCGTCACCAACTCCGTCCAGCGGGAGATGTTCATCCGCTACACGATGGTCGACGACAACGGCGGCCCCACGCTCAACACCGACGTCCGCTACCTCGTCGTGTTCTACAAGCAGGTCGACGAGGGCTACGCGTTCGTCGACCGCGTCTCGCTGGACGAGCAGACCCGCGACATGGTCGTCGCGTTCGAGACCAGCACCCGCAGCAACGGCCGGATGGTCGTCTATGCGGTGTCGTGACGGCAGGCGGTGGCGACGCGCCTTCGTCGCCCTCGCCGTCGCCCTTCTCACCGCAGCGGCCGCGACCGCGTGCACGGCGCCCGACCCGAAGCTCTCGACGGCCGTGCGCGAGGTGCGGATGACCTCGGCGCACGGTCAGGCCGAGCTGGTCCTCATGCCGCCCGGCAACCCCACGAAGGTGGTGATCTTCATGCACGGTTTCGACTCCGACCAGCAGCAACTGCTGACCACTCCCGGACTGTTCGCGGTGCGCGACGCGCTGCTCGCCGCGGGGTACGCGCTCGCGACGAGCGACGCGCACGGCGACAACGTCGGCAACCCCGCGAGCCTGGCCGACCAGGTCGACCTCATGACCGACGTCGGGAAGGTGGTGCCGACCATCGCGCAGCTCGACGTCATCGGGTTCTCGATGGGCGGCCTCGACGCGTTGCTGGCGGCCTCGGCCGCGCCGACGGTCGTCCACAGCGTCGTGCTGCTCTCGCCGGTGACCGACCAGACCGCGTTCCTCGACACCCACTTCGAGTCGGCGATCGCCTCGGCCTTCGCGGACGTCCACGCCGCGGGCCTGGCCCAGGCGACGACGGCGAGCAACCCCAGCCGGAAGGCCGCCGCCAGCTTCAAGGGCCCGCGATACCACTTCTGGCACAGCGACGCCGACACGGTCGTGCCGGTCGAACAGTCGTTGTCGATGGTCGCGCGGTTGAAGGCGGCCGGCGTCGACGCGTCCTTCTCCAGCCTCGACGGCGACCACGGCGACCTCGCCGAGCTCGACCCGGCCACCGTCGTGGCGTTCATGGAGCAGACGTGAGTGCGCGGCTCCGGATGCGAGCCCTGCTGCTGGTCGCGGCTCTCGTCGCCTCGCTGGGCGTCGCGGTGCTCGCGGCCCCCGCCGCCACGGCCAACACCACCACCTGCACGATCCTGTGCCGCGACATCACGGTTCCGGTACCGGCCGGAGTGACCGTCACCAGCAACAACGTGCGGTTGCTCCTCCCGCCCGGCTACAGCGCCGCCACCGCGCGCTACCCGGTCGTGTACCTGCTCTGCGGGGCCGGCGGGGACCAGACCGAGTGGACGAGGAGCAGCGACCTGGCGTCGTTCGCCGCCACCGCCAAGGCGATCTTCGTCATGCCGGACTGCGGCGGCGCGGTGGGCAAGCCCGGGTGGTACTCGGACTGGGCCAATGGCGCGTACCAGTGGGAGACCTACTACATCAGCGTGCTGGTGCCGTGGATCGACGCCCACTACCGGACCACGCTGCGGCGGGGGATCGGTGGCCTGTCGATGGGCGGCTACGGCGCCCTCGCCCTGGCCGCCCGGCACCCGGGGGTCTTCGCGTCGGTCGCCGATTTCAGCGGCCTGCCCGACATCCAGGTCAGCGGGTTCTCGTTCGTGAACTACGGCATGGTGCCGCCGGGCGTGTGGGGCGACGAGAAGAAGAACGTCGCCGTCTGGACCGCCCACAACCCGCGGGTCATGGTCACGGCGCTGCGGGGGGTCTCGCTCTACCTCAGCTGCGGCACGGGCGACCCCGACCTCTACAACGGCCCGCTCGAGCACCTGTCCGCCCTCGACCACGTCCCGTTCGTCACGGCGCTGCAGACGAACGACATCCCGTTCCACAACGGGTTCTTCGACGGCGGCGCGCACACCTGGCCCTATTTCTCGAAGGAGGCGGCATGGGCACTACCCCTGATGCTGAAGGATCTGTCGACGTGAGCGGCGACCGACCTCGGGTCGTCATCCTCGGCGACTCGTGGGTGCGGGGCCTCGGCCCCGAACGGCGCAAGGCGTTCGGCCGGCGGATCGCCGGTGAGCTCCATGCCGCCGAGACCCTCGACCTCAGCGCGATCAGTCGCACCGGGCCGGACGTGGTGGCGAACCACCTCGACGCCGTCTCGACGTTCCGGCCGCAGGTGGCGGTCCTGGGCGTGGGGGGAGCCGACTCGCTCGTCTTCCCCGCGCCGTGGATCCAGGCGGCGGTGGACCGGTTCGCGCCACCGGCGTGGCACGGGGTCGAGGGCATGATGCTGCCGATCCGGCGCCCGCGGGACCGCCGGCAGCGCTGGCGTCAGAACGCCGAGAACGTCGCCAAGATCGCCGTCAAGCAACTGCTGGTGCACGCGTTCGGCGGCCACCGCCGGGTGAGCGTCGAGGGGTTCGAGCAGTCGATGGTGGCCATCCTCGATCGGTTGGAAGCGTTGGACTGTGCACCGATCGTCCTGGGCTTCGCCGCGGTCGACGGGCGGTTCTCGCCCGGCACCAACGCCAGTGTGCTGAGGACGAACGCCGTCCTGCAGGCGCTGTGTGCCACTCGGCCGGAGGCGTTGTACGTCGACAGTCAGACGTTCCTGCGCCGGTGGGCCGACTACCTGCCCGATCACGTCCACCTCAACGCCGCAGGCCACGAACACGTGGCCACCGAGGTGATGGCGGCCATCGCGTCGGGCGGGTTCCGGTGGTCGGCGCCGCTCACGGCGTCGGGGCCGGAGGCGTCACGGGTGGAGAGCGCATGAGCCTGCCGCGGGTGCTGCACCTCGCCTACGAGGACCCGGGAGCACCGGGGGCCGGCGGCGGCTCGGTGCGGACGCGGGAGATGAACGAGCGGCTGGCCGGGCACTTCGAGATCGACGTCGTGTCGGTGCCGTTCCCGGGCGCGGCCCCCTACCAGCGGGCCGGCGTCTCGTACCGATTCCTCGGCACCCGCCGTGGGGGCACGTTCGCGCGGCAGCTGTCGTACTTCGCGGCGCTGCCGGCCTTCGTGCGACGGCACGGCGGCGACTACGACCTCGTGGTCGAAGACTTCGGCGCGCCCTTCAGCTCGGTCGGCGTCCCCCGGTTCACCGCCACGCCGGTCGTCGGTGTCGTGCAGTGGTTGTTCGCCGCGGAGAAGTCGCGGCAGTACCACCTGCCGTTCCACCGGGTCGAGCGGTTCGGCGTCCGCGCCCACCGCCGGGTCATCGCGGTGTCGGCGGACATCGGTGCCCGCGCGAGCGGGTTGAACCCCGGGTTGCAGGTGGACGTCGTGCTCAACGGGCTGCCGGACGCGGCGCTGGACCGCCCGGTGCGCGACGCACCGCGGGCGGAGCTGCTGTACCTCGGCCGGCTCGATGTCGAACACAAGGGGCTGGACCTGCTCCTGGAGGCGTTCGCGTCGGTCGCCGACGCCGTCGAGCAGGACCTGCACATCGGCGGCGACGGCCCGGGGGAGCAGTGGCTGCGTGACGAGATCTCGCGGCGCGGACTGGGCGCGAGGGTGCACCTGCTCGGGCGGGTGCCGGCCGAGGCGCGGTTCGACCTGCTCGGGCGGTACGACGCCGTCGTGATGCCCTCCCGGTACGAGTCCTTCGGGATGATCGCCGCGGAGGCGGCCGCCGTGGGCACGCCGGTGGTGGCCTTCGACATCCCGTGCCTGCGCGAGCTCGTCCCCGACGCCCTGCTCGCCCCGGCGTTCGACACCGATGCGTTCGCCGCCCTCGTCCTCGCGCTGTGCCGGGACGAGCCGGCCCGCCGCGCCTGGGCCGCGCCGCTGCGTGAGTCAGTGCGTGACCTGTCCTGGGACGTCCTCGCCGACCGGCAACGCCGGGTCTACGACGACGTCCTCGCCCGTTCCCGTCAGTCGGTTCCCCGTCCGGAGGTCCCCACCGTGGCCGCAGTTCCCGCTCTCCTCGCGTCGTCCGCCCTCGAGGCGGATGACGCCGCGCTACCGGCGTTGCTGCATGCAACGTTCGACGGTATGCGCGACGCGCCGCCCGCGGCCGTCCTGTTCGGCAACTACGGCAACGGCAACATGGGTGACGAGGCCATCCTGCGGGGTGTGCTCGCCGCCGTCGGCGACCACGCCCGCGTCACCGTGATGACGCGTGACCCGGAGCGGGTGGAGCACCTGCACCCGGGTGCCGCCGCGGTGTCGATGCTGTCGTGGGGTGGGATCCGCCGGGTGGCGGCGGCGGACGTCGTCGCCATCGGCGGGGGAGGCATCTTCGGCAACAACATGAACCTGTTGCCGCGGGTGCTGCCGGTGTTCGCGTTGCTGCTGCAGCTGCTCGGCAAGGACGTGGTGTTCGTCGCCATCGGGGCCTACCGGACCACGCCACGGTTGCTGCAGGCCGTGCTGCGGCGACTGGCCCGCCACGCGGCGCTCGTCACGGTCCGCGACGAGGAGAGCGCCGAGGTGCTCGGCGGGACCGCTACGCACGTCGTCGCGGACCCGGGCGGGGCGATCGCCGCGGCGTCGTCCGCCGAGGTCGACCGGGCCCTCGCCCCGCTGGGGCTCGGCAAC
>CAXUNA010000157.1:0-6143 GCA_964252095.1 uncultured Jatrophihabitans sp.
AGCGGGACAGCAGCGCGGCACCGGTCTCCCGCTCGAGCACGGCGAGCTGCTGGGACACCGCCGACGGCGTCAGCCCCAGCGAGCGCGCCCCGGCCGCGATGCTGCCGTGGCGCGACACCGCGCGGAGCAGGCGCAGCCGTCCGACGTCGAGCGCGCGGTCAGCACGCGCGCCGGCCTCGGGTGACGCCATCGCGCTACCTCCCCATCGACACCACAACTGGTGACTCGGTACTGTCAGTCACCAGATTAGCTGTCGACCTGCAGAGGATGTCCATGAGCCGCTCGTTCGATTCCGTCGCCGTGATGGGCCTGGGCAAGGTGGGCGAACTCGTCGCCACCCTGCTCGCCAAGTCCGGCTTCACGGTCACGGCCTTCGACCAGCGCCCGCGTCCGGGCCTGGCCTTCGAGACCGCCACCCTCGACGTCCGCGATCCGGCGGCCATCCGCGACGCGCTCGCCTCGCAGCAGGCCGTCGTGTCCTGCCTGCCGTACCACCTGAACCTCCCCGTCGCGGAAGCCGCGCACGAGAAGGGGATCCACTACTTCGACCTCACCGAGGACGTCCCCACCACGACCCGTGTGCTCGAACTCGCGGCGCAGGGCACCGACACCGTCCTCGCCCCGCAGTGCGGTCTCGCGCCGGGCCTGATCGGGATCGTCGGAGCGTCGTTGACGCGCCACTTCGAGACGATCCGATCGATGGAGCTCAAGGTCGGCGCCCTGCCGCGGCACCCCACGGGCCTGCTCGGCTACGCGTTCAACTGGTCGGCCGAGGGCGTCGTCAACGAGTACCTCAACGACTGCGAGGTGCTCCGCGGCGGCGTGCGGCAGATGGTGCCGGCGATGACCGAGCTGGAGCGCGTCGTCATCGGCGGCGTCGAGCTCGAGGCCGCACTCACCTCCGGTGGCCTCGGCACGATGTGCGAGACCTACCAGGGCAGCACGAACCGTCTGGACTACAAGACGATGCGCTACCCCGGCCACTTCGAGCTGATGAAGTTCTACTTCGACGAGCTGGGCCTGCGGGAGCGCCGCGAGCTCGCCGGGCAGATCCTCGTCGACGCCAAGCCCCCGGTCGACGACGACGTCGTCTACCTCTACGCCGGCGTCGAGGGCACGGCCACCGGCGAGGGCGACACCGCCGCGGGCCAGCTCACCCGCGTGCAGTACGTCCGCGCCTACCAGCCGTTGCGCATCGACGGCCGGCTCTGGCGGGCCATCTCCTGGACCACCGCCGCGTCGGCCGCCGCCGTCGTCGAGCTCGTCGCCGACGGCCGGCTGCAGCAGAGCGGCTTCGTCAAGCAGGAAGAAATCCCCTTCAGCGCGCTGCTGGACACCGCGAACGGTGCGCGCTTCGCCGAACTCGGACAGGTGTGAACGAGATGACCACGATCCCCTCCCACGACGACCTCGCCCGCGAGACCGCCGAGATCCTCGGCCGGCTCGGCGTCGAGTTGGCCGCCGACGGCGACCTCGCCACCCGCACGCCGATCACCGGCGGCTCGCTCGGCAGCGTCGTGCAGCACACCCCGGACGATGTCGGGCGCATCGTCGGCGAGGCGGCCGAGGCCTTCCGGCAGTGGCGGCTGACCCCCGGACCGGTCCGCGGCGAGCTCGTCCGCGTCTTCGGCGAGAAACTCCGTGCGCACAAGGCAGATCTCGGTGCGCTGGTCTCCATCGAGGCCGGCAAGATCCGCTCCGAGGGCCTCGGCGAGGTGCAGGAGATGATCGACATCTGCGATCTCGCCGTCGGCCAGTCGCGCCAGCTGTTCGGGCTCACCATCGCCTCCGAGCGGCCCGGCCACCGGATGATGGAGCAGTGGCACCCGCTCGGTGTCGTCGGCGTCATCAGCGCCTTCAACTTCCCGGTCGCCGTCTGGTCGTGGAACACCGCGCTCGCGCTGGTCTGCGGCGACGCCGTGGTGTGGAAGCCGTCGGAGAAGACGCTGCTCACCGCGCTCGCCTGCCAGGCCCTCATGGCCCAGGCGATCGCCGAGGTCGGCGCCCCCGCCGGGCTCACCGCGGTGGTGCTCGGCGGCGCCGAGGTCGGCGCCGCGCTGGTCGACGACGCCCGCGTCGCGCTCGTGTCCGCCACCGGTTCCACCCGGATGGGCCGCGAGGTCGCCCCCCAGGTCGCGGGCCGCTTCGGCCGCCTGCTGCTCGAACTCGGCGGCAACAACGCGGCGATCGTGGCGCCGTCCGCCGATCTCGACCTCACCGTCCGCGGCATCGTGTTCTCGGCCGCCGGCACCGCCGGTCAGCGCTGCACGTCGCTGCGCCGCGTCATCGTCCACCGCTCGATCGCGGACGACCTCGTCGAGCGGCTGCGTGCGGCCTACTCCTCGCTGCCCATCGGCTCGCCGCTGGCCGACGGCACGCTGGTCGGCCCGCTCGTCGACGCCTCGGCGTACGCCGGGTTCGTCAAGGCCCTCGAGACGGCCGGGACCGACGGCGGCGAGCTCGTGGTCGGCGGCGAGCGCGTCGACGAGGACGCCTCCCCCGACGCCTACTACGTGCGTCCGGCCCTGGTACGGATGCCCGCGCAGACCGGCATCGTCGAGGCCGAGACGTTCGCGCCGATCCTCTACGTCATGGCCTACGACACCTTCGACGAGGCCGTCGCGCTCCAGAACGCCGTGCCGCAGGGGCTTTCCTCGTCGGTGTTCACCCTCGACCTGCGGGAGGCCGAGCGTTTCCTCGCGGCCGACGGCTCGGACTGCGGCATCGCCAACGTCAACATCGGCCCGTCCGGTGCGGAGATCGGCGGCGCGTTCGGCGGCGAGAAGGACACCGGCGGCGGCCGCGAGTCCGGCTCCGACGCGTGGAAGGCGTACATGCGCCGCGCCACGAACACCGTCAACTACTCCACCGAACTCCCACTCGCGCAGGGGGTTTCGTTCGACGTCTGATCCCACGGAGCACGCGAGGCGGTCAGAGGTCGAGCGCGAACCAGACCGCCTTGCCCGCGCCGTCGGCGCGGACGCCCCAGTCGTCGGCGAACGCGCCGGTGATGAGCAGCCCACGGCCGGTCGGCCGGGTCACGCTGGCCTCGGGCTCGACCGGTCGGTCCGATCCACCGTCGCTGACGCTCACGACCAGCCGCGCGGGATCGATCCGCACCTGCAGGCAGATGTCGGGGGCACCATGCCGCACGGCGTTGCTCACCAGTTCCGACACCAGCAGCTCAGCGGCGTCGCGCACCGGCTGCGGCAGCCCGACGTCGTGCGCGGCGAGGAACGCGCGGCCGAGCGACGGCGCCGCGGTGGAGAACGGCAGCTGCGTCGCGGCAGCCCCGGTGAGGTCACCGGGCCCCGACGCCTCCCCCACCCGCACCGCGAGCAACGCTGTGTCGTCCTCCCCCGGTCCGGGCGCGAGCCGTTCCAGCACGGCGTCGCACAACGCCTCGAGTTCCAGGCCCGCGAGCGGCCCGAGCGTCACGCCCACCGCGTCGAGCCCGATCTCCTGGCTGGCGTCGCGGCGTTCGACCAGCCCGTCGGTGTAGAACAGCAACGTCGAACCCGGCGGCAGGTCGACGGCGTGGTCGTGCCGTTCGCTGTCGGCGGCGACCCCGATCAGGACGTCGGGTTTGGTGTCGAGCAGCTCCACGGTGCCGTCCGCGCGGAGCAGCATCGGCAGCGGGTGCCCGGCGTTGGTCCAGTGCATCCGGCGCGCGCCACCGGCACCGACCGACCGGTCGATCCGGGCGAGCACCAGCGTCGCCATCGTGTCCACCGCGAGCCCGACCGCCGCGTGCTCCAGCCGGGTGAGGATCGCCGCGGGCGAGTCGGCGGCCCCGCCGCGGTCGGCGTCGTAGGCGAGCGTGCGCAGCACACCGCGCAACTGCCCCATCGACGCCGCCGCGACGCTGTCGTGGCCGACGACGTCACCGATCACCAGCACGGTGTCGCCCGACGGCGTCACGAGAGCGTCGTACCAGTCCCCGCCGACCTGCGCGTGGTGGCCCGCGGGGCGGTACCGCACGGCGATCTGCAGGCCGGCCGGTTGCGGCGGCGGCGTGAGCAGTGCCTGCTGCAACGATCCGGCGAGCTGCTGCAACTCGGCGACGGCCGCCTCCTGCTCGCGCGCCGTGGTGATGCGCAGCAACGCCTGCGCGCACTGGGCTGCGAAGGCGTCGAGCAGGTCGAGTTCGTCCCGGTCGAGCTCGCGTTCCTCGATCCACGCCGCGGCGAGCGAGCCCAGCCGCGTGTCACCGACCGCCATCGGGATCAACGCCCAGGCCGAGCGCCCGGTGGTCTCGTAGATCCCGTTCATGACCTCGGCGTCGTAGGCGAGCCCCGCCGCGCGGGTCGGCAGCAGCAACCGGCGACCGGTCCGTGCGGACCAGCAGCCGGGGATCATGCTGTCCCACGGCGCCGACGGGTAGGTCGTCTGCGTGATCTCGCCGAGGGCGTCGTTCACGGTGATCCGCCAGCCACCCCCGTCGGCCGGGGTCACGATGCCGCCGCCGTCGACCCCGAGCACCGGCAGGCCGCGACCGACGACGATGGCCTCGACCTCCTCGTAGCTCGAGGCGTTGGTGAGCGCGAGCGCGACGTCGGCCTGGGCCGCGACCTGCCGGGCGGCGGCGTCCTTGGCCGCGAGCGCGTCGGCCAGTTGCCGGGCGCGGACGAACAGATCGGCCTCGACCCGTTCGGCCCGCTGCCGCCAACCGTGGTCGTCCGCCGCCAGGCCCGCCACCCGGTCGCGCTCCAGCGAGAACTCGGTGATGTCCTCCGTGCGCTGCACGATCGCGAGGACACGGCCGGCGGCGTCGAGCACCGGGACGTGCCGGGCCAGCCAGTGCCGTTCGGTCAGCCGGCCGTCCACGCCCGCGATGGGGTACTTCTGCACCGGCAACGTGTCCGGGCGCCCGGTCTCCCGGACCGTCTCCAGCGACGCCTGCAGCTCCGAGCGGCCGTCCGGTCCCAGGGTGTCGGCCGGCGGCGGGAACGCCTCGAGGAACAGGGCGCCGAGCAGGTCCTCCCGACGTCGTCCGGTGACCTCCAGGTACTCCGCGTTCATGTCGAGCACCCGCAGCTCCGGCGAGAGCACGACGTAGGGGGTGGGGAGCACCTCGAACACCGCGTCGCGCGGCACCCCGCCCCCGTCCCCCGCCATGCCGCCATGATCTCAGTTGGACGCGGGTCGCGCGCGGGATACCTTCCGGGCCGTGTCGGCACGACCTCCCATGCACCCCGGCCAGCTCACGCCCACCGCGGCCGACGTCGCCGCCCTGGTCGCGGCGCAGTTCCCCCGCTGGGCGGGTCTCGCGGTGCACCCGGTGGCCTCGCCGGGCACCGTGAACGCCCTCTTCCGGCTCGGTGACGACCTGGTCGCCCGGCTCCCCCTCCAGCCGGGCGACCCGGACGTCACCCGGACCGCGCAGGAACACGAGTTCGGGTTGGCGGATCACTTCCTCGCCGCCGGGTTGCCGGCCCCGACACCGGTGCCGCTCGAGATCGGTGCACCGGGCAACGGTTTTCCGCTGCCGTGGACGGTCTGGCGCTGGATCCCCGGCCGGAGCTCCTACGAGGTCGACGTGCACGACGACGTCGGGGTCGCCCGTGCGGTCGCCGCCTACGTCCGCGCCGTCCGCGCGATCCCCACGCACGGCGCGGGTTTCACCGGCACGAACCGGGGTGGCAACCTGCTCGACCACGACGGGACCGTCGCGGCCTGGATCGCCGACGCCCACGACATGGTCGACACCGACGCGGTCACAGCGCTCTGGCACCACCTCCGCGACACCCCGCACGACCCGGCTCGCGACACCTGGACGCACGGCGATCTCATGCCCGGCAACCTGCTGGTCGCGCCCGGTGCGCTCACGGCCGTCATCGACGTCGAGTGCGCGGGAGTCGCCGACCCGGCGGTCGACCTCGCGCCCGCCTGGAACCTGTTCGGCCGGCGGGCCCGGGCGGCCTTCCGGGAGGCGGTCTCGGTCGACGACGAGACCTGGCGGCGCGGGCGGGCCTGGTCGGTCGTGCAGGCCGTCGGCACCCTCGCCTACTACCGCGTCACGAACCCGCCGATGTCGGAGACCGGCATGCGGACGCTGGCGGCACTGCTCGACGACGGGAGCTGAACGCCCAGGACCGCCGCCGTCGCCCCGACGTGCCGGGCGAACAGCAGCGCCTCCTGCT
>CAXUNA010000157.1:6153-8199 GCA_964252095.1 uncultured Jatrophihabitans sp.
CGGCGACGGCGGCGGCCAGGGTGACTTCGGCGGCCACGTCGTCGTCGGCGCGGCCGAGCCGGGACCAGGCGAGCGCGCGCAGCCGGTGGTTCTCCGCCAGCACCTGGGCGTTCCCGGTCCGCGCGGTGGCGTCGATCGCCCGGTCCAGGCACGCCGCGGCGTCCGACGTCCGGTCGACGGTCAGCAACGCGTCGGCGCACAGGCCGAGGTGGAACGGCCGCATCAGCATCGTCGACCAGCCGTCGAACGCCGCGATCTCGGCTTCGAGCGCGGTCACGGCATCCGGGTCGGGACGCCCCGCCCGCGCCGCCAGCCGGGCCGTCGCCCACCACGCCATGATCCGGTAGTAACCGCGCAGGTGACTGAGGCCGACCTGGTCCGACAGCTCGGCCGCGACGCCGGCGGAGGCGAGCGCCTTCACCGGGTCGTCGCGCAGGCAGGCGGCGACCGCCAACGGGCCGTGGGAGAAGGCGGCGAGTTGCGGATCGGAGGTCGACGCCGCGACCGCCTGCGCGACCACCGCCGGTCCGAGGTCGGCGAGTTCGCCCAGCACGACGCGGGTCATCTCCGACCAGAGCGGCCAGGCCGTCGGCGGGGAGGGCAGCGCGACGGCGAACTCCGTCGGGACCGGCCCGGCCTCGGCCAGCTCGACGACGACCCGCTCGAACAGGGCGTGGGCGTCCCGGAACCGGCCCTCGTGGAGCAGGATCTCGCCCCGGGCCGCCGCGGCGCAGGCCGTGACCAGCGGGTCACCCGAGACCTCCGCGGTCACCGCCATCTCGTCGGCGACCGCCCGCGCACCGGGAAGGTCCGCCACCGCCATCGACGCGCCCCAGACCTGCCCCTGCAGCACGACGACGTCGCGACCGGCGCCGACCCCGGCGAGCAGGGCCTCGCACCGGCGTCGTTGCGCGACGGCGTCCGGGTGGTGCGCCCCGTCGATGAGCACGTACAGCGCGCCGAGCCGGGTGCGGGCCGTGAGCTCCCACCGGGCCGCGCGGTCCGGCGCCAACCGCGCGGTGAGCTCCACGGCTGTCAGGAGCACCGCCTCCGCCTCGCCGAGATCGTGCCGCCGGCGGGCCCGGGCGCCGGCGTCGCAGCACAGCTGCACCGCCCGCTCGACGCGGTCGGGTGCACCGGTCGCCACGAGGTGGTGGACGAGCTGACCGGTGCCCCCGAGAGTCCCCTGCGCCAACCGGGCGTCGAGCACGTCGGCGGTGCGCGCGTGCAGTCGCTGCCGTCGCGCCGGCCCGACGGTCTCCGCGAGCGCTTCCGCGACCAGCGCGTGGGTGAACCGGTGGACCCCGGGCACCCCCGGTTCGGAACCCAACAGCCCCGCCGCGGTGGCGAGGTCGACCGCCTCGTCCACGACGTCGTCACCGAGCCGCGTCACCTGCTCGAGCAGGTCGAGGTCGAAGGTGCGGCCCATCAGCGAGGCGGTGGCGAGCACCTGCCCGGTGTCGTCGCCGAGGTCGGCGACCCGGCGACGCACGACGTCCCGGACGCTGGTCGGCACCTGCACCGGGGTGTCGGGGTCGCCTCCGCCCGCGGTGAACAGCGCGACGAGTTCCCCGACGAAGAACGGGTTCCCGCCGGTCCGCTCGACGAGAGCCACGGCGGTCGGTGCGTCGAGGTCGTCACCGGTGCGGTCGGCGACGTAGCGGCGGACGTCGTCCGCGCCCAGACCGGCGAGGTCGAGGCGGGTGATCCGGCCGGTCCGCGCGAGGGCTGCCAACAGGTCGGGACCGCGCCCGGGATCGGCAGGTGAACGCACAGCCGTCACGAACGCCACCGCGACGCCCTCGGTGTGGCCGACGAGGTACTCCAGCAACCGGTGGCTCGCGGCGTCGGCCCAGTGCAGGTCCTCGAGGACGACGACGACGCGGCGCCCGGACGTCACCTCGCGCAGGAACGCCTCGACCGCCTCGAACACGTGCAGCTCGACCTCGGCCACCGACCGCGCCTCCCGGGCGGCGGATCCCGGATCGACCGCGCCGGGCAGGTCCGGTACCAGCGCGGCCAACGGGCCGGCTCGACCGGCGAGGG
>CAXUNA010000158.1:0-3202 GCA_964252095.1 uncultured Jatrophihabitans sp.
CCCCGCGACCCACTTCCGTCCGGCGGCTCGACCCGCTCCCCCCTGACCGGTGAGTGGTCACCTTTCCCTGTGAGTGGTCAGGAAAAGGTGACCATTCGCGGGGGTTTCCGACCACTCGCCGCATCGGGTCGGGTCGGGTCGGGTCGGGTCACGCCGCGGCGGTCGCCCGGTCGGCGTCGGCGAGTGCTCCGCGCAGGGCGTCGGTCCACGCTGTCGGGTGCAGGCCGAGCTCGCGCTGGGTCTTCTCGCTGTCGAGCAGGTAGGGCTGCTCGAACTGGTGCCGCGTCTCGCCCAGTTCCCGCGCGAACGGCACGGCCACGCCTGCCAGCCGCATCAGCGACCACGGGACGGCCGACACCTTCGGCGCCTTCACGCCGGCGAGGTCGGCGACGTCGGCCGCGACCTGCCGGGCCGACCGTGCCGGGTTGCTCGGCACGTGCCAGATGTGACCCGCGGCGTCCGGGTTGGTGCCGAGGGTGGCCAGGGTGCGGCCGACGTCGGGGACGTACGTCCAGGTGTGCGGGGCATCGACGTCGCCGACCGGCATGACCACCCGCTTCCCCCGGCGCGCCCGCGGCAGGATCGCGGCGGTGAGGTAGGAGGTCTTGGTCGTCGTCCCGGGCCCGAAGTAGTCCGACGCCCGGGCCTCGGCGTACCGCAGTGTGCCCGCCGCGTGGGCCGCCAACGCCTTGTCGGTCATCTGCTGACGCAGCCGGCCCTTGTGGCCGTTCGGTCGCATCGGGGTGTCCTCGGACATGGTCCGGATGTGCTCGTCGAACACGTAGAGGTTGCCCATCGTGACCAGCGTCCGGCCCGCGGCGGCCGCGAGCACGGCTTCGGCCATCGGCGGCCACTCCTGCTCCCACCGGTCGTAGGACGGCGGGTTGATGCAGTTGTAGATCACGTCGAAGCCCTCGGCCGCGGCGGTGAGGGCGCTGGCGTCGGACGCGTCGACCGCGACCCGCGTCACGCCGGGGACGTCGGCGCCCCGGCCGGACCGGCTGGCGAGGACCACCTCGTGGGTCGAGTCCATCTCGAGCAGGGCGGACGCGGTGTAGCGGCCGACGCCGCCGGCTCCGACGATCAGGTGACGGGACATGGTGTGCTCCTTCAGTCGTGACTGGCGTGCGCTGATGAGAACAGTGTTCACGCATCGGGCGGCCGTGTCAAGAACACCGTTCTTGAATGTGGACGCACGTCACGTCGACTGGCAGACTGACGGACATGACCGCACCGGGACTCCGTGAACGCAACCGCCGCGACATCACGGCGGCGCTGCTCGACGCCGGCCGCCAGCAGCTCGCCGAGGTCGGCGCCGCGGCACTGTCACTGCGCAGCGTGGCCCGCGAGGTCGGCATGGTGCCCTCGGCCGTCTACCGCTACTTCCCGAGTCGCGACCACCTGCTCACGGCGCTGCTGGTCGAGGGGTACACCGGCCTCGCCGACGCCCTCGAGTCCGCCGAGGGCGCGGTCCGCCCGGCCGACGTCGCCGGCCGGTGGCGCGCGGTCTGCCACGCGGCCCGGGACTGGGCGTCGACGCATCCGCACGAGTGGTCGCTGCTCTACGGGTCACCGGTCCCGGGTTACGGTGGGCCGGTCGAGACCGCCGTGCAGGCCGAGCGCATCGCCGGCGCGTTCGGCCGCACGTTGATCGACCTCGGCTCGGGGGAGCGGCCGCCGTCCGGCCCGCGCCGGCTGAGCCCGGAGCTGCGGCGGGACCTCGCCGGCCTCAAGACCTCGGCGGCGTTCGACGGTCCGGACGGCGACCCCGGCGTGCTGCCGGATCTGGTCACCCTGCGGGGGATCGGCGCGTGGGTGCAGGTGTTCGGGTTGATCAGCTTCGAGCGCTTCGGCCAGTTCAACACGGTGGTCCACGACCTCGACGCCTTCTTCGCGGCGCAGGTCGAGATCCTCTGGCGCACGCTCGCCGGGATCTGAGCGCTACTCGTCCTCGTCGTCGGCGCGGGCGAGCCAGGTGGCGAACCGGTCGACCGCGATCTCGAAGTCGGGGTTCTGGTCCACGAAGGTGGCGAGGCGCTCACCGAGCCACTCCAGGGTGACCTGCTCCTCGCCACGCCGGGTGACCAGTTCCTCGATGCCACGGTCGGTGAAGTACACGGCTACGTCTTCTCCAGATCGCCGTAGGTGACGCCGAGTTCCTCCCGCGCGGCGTCGAGGACACGGAGCACGCCGACGGTGTCGACGAGCGGGACGAGCGGACTCTCGAGGTCACCGTCGCGCAGCGCGCGCTCGACCTCGGCGATCTCGGGAGCGAAGCCCTCGTTGTTGCTGACAGCAACGGTCTCCTCGGGCCGGCCGTCGAGCACGAGGGTCACCCGCTCCGGGTCGTGGGTGCGTCCCCACATGACCAGGTGGCCGTCCTCGCCTGCGACCACGGTGTGCGGGTCGGCCGTCGTCGTCTCGAAGCTCGCCGCGAGCTGGGCGTACCCGCCGTCGGGGTACCCCAGCTGGAGCGCGACGCTGGCGTCGACACCGTTCGGCGCCAGCCGGCCGCTGATCGCCACCGACTCGGGCGGGCCCAGGAACGCCCACGCCAGGTGCGTGACGTAGACGCCCATGTCGAGACCGACGCCACCGCCGGTGGCCGGGTCCCAGAGCCGGTGGGTGGGGTCGTACGTCATCCGGCGCGAGAGGTCGGTGCGGAAGCCGATGATGCGTCCGAGCCGGGTCTGTGCCGTCTCGACCGCGGCCCGCACGGTCGGCAGGCAGCGGGTCCAGAGGGCCTCCATGCAGAACAGGTGCTCGCGCGCGGCGAGATCGGCGAGGTCCTGCGCCTGGTCGGCGGTCAGCGTGAACGACTTCTCCACCAGCACGGGCTTGCCGGCCTCGAGCAGCGCCCGCACCTGGCCGTGGTGCTGGCCGTGCGTGGTGGCGACGTAGACGACGTCGACGTCGGCGTCGGCCGCGAGCGCCGCGTAGTCGCCGTACGAGCTCGCCGCCCCGAACTCGCCCGCGAACGCCGCCGCGCGGTCGGCGTCACGCGCGGCCACCGCTTGGACGACGCTGTCCGGCGACGCCGCGATCGTCGCCGCCGTCTTCCGCGCGATCGCCCCGGCGCCCTGGATCCCCCACCGCACGGGTCGGTCCGGATCGAGCGGCGTCGTCATGCCGCCAACGCTACCGACCCCGCCCCCGACGATGTTGATCAAGGCGGTATGGCCGCTGGCAGGCTCGACGTCGC
>CAXUNA010000158.1:3302-8158 GCA_964252095.1 uncultured Jatrophihabitans sp.
GACCATTGCGCCTTGATCGACACTGACCGAGAGTTGATCAAGGCGGTATGGCCGCTGGAAGGCCCGACGTCGCGACCATTGCGCCTTGATCGACACTGACCGAGAGTTGATCAAGGCGGTATGGCCGCGGTGGGCCGTGAAGGAGCGGCCACACCGCCTTGATCACCCGGTCGGTGCCGCTGTGTCAGGTCGACGGCAGGTGCTGACCGGCGTCGGCACGATCCTGGCTTTGCGGCCGATCAGCGAGGCGAGGCGGCCCGCCGTGCGTTGGGGATGCAGGTAAATGTCCCAGTCCGTGAACGTCAGTACCTTCCATCCGAGCATGGACAACGCGTTCTGCCGCATACGGTCGTACCGCAGCAGACCCACGTCGGCGTGTCCGTGGCCGTCGTACTCGACGCCGACCCTCGCCTCGCGCCATCCCATGTCGAGCCGGAAATCGCCGTCGGGTGTCGGCACCGGTATCTGCAGATCGAACGGCGGGAGTCCGGCCGCGGTCGCGATCCACCGCAGGCGGCTCTCCTGCGGCGATTCGGAACGCGGGTCCGCGAGGTCCACGAGTTCGCGGGCCTGCACCACGCCACGAAGACCTTCGTGATGCACGAGTTCGGCCAGGAGTTGCTCCGAGGTGGAGGCGCCGACGTGGAGGCACCGGTCGAGCGTCGCCAGCGCATCAGCCGCGGTGTGCGTGCGGGCCAGATCGATCGCGGCGCGGGCGGCGTTCACAGTCAGGACGCCGGCGATCGTCTCCGTGCGCGGTGGTACCGCCGTCGAATGCACCCAGAGACCGGGTTGGAGACGATGGTCGAACCTCTCAGGCCCGACGAGGTGGGTGCGGCCATCGCCGAGCACGTCGAAGCCCTGCAGGGCTGCCGTCGAGTGGAAGGCCGCGGGCAGGTCACGGCCGATCGAGAGCTGAGCAGCCCGGACGTCGAGGGCGGGAGACGCGGGGACCTCGCAGCCGACGTACACGCTCCGGAACGGGTGGCGGAGGGTGCCCACGGTCGTGGCGTGCCGGATCTCCGAACGGGTGTGGCAGCGGCGCAGTCGGGCGTATGTCGTCGGCGGCGTCGTGGCAAGGGTGCACATCCCGGGAGCGTTTGCCGGTCAGGGGTGTCCCGACGGGTCGATGTGCCGCTTGTGGATGACACGTACTGCGTCCACAGACGTAAGAGCGTGCTCAGCCCGTCGAGGCGGCGGTTGTCGATCAAGACGAAATGGTCGCGGGCACGCCGGAGACAGCGACCATTGCGCCTTGATCAACATGAACCGGAGCGCGATCAAGGCACAATGGTCGTCGGCAGGTTGTGCTGAGCGACCATTGCGCCTTGATCAACTTCGATCGGGGCGGTTCGCAGGGCGCAGCACACCGCAGGGCAAAGCAGGGCGCCGCCGGTGCGAAGCGGGGCGGGTCAGGCGAAGGCGGCGGTGACGACCTCGCGCTGCTGGGCGTCGTGGACGCTGGCGGAGCCGACGGCGGGGGAGGCCGAGGGCTTGCGGGAGACCAGGCTGATGGTGCGGTCGAGGTGGGGGACGATCGAGAGCGCGACGAACGGCCACGCGCCCTGGTTGCCCGGCTCCTCCTGTGCCCACACCAGCTCCGCGTTGGGGAACCGGCCCAGCGCCTGGTGCAACTCGTCGATCGGCATCGGGTAGAGCTGCTCGACCCGCAGGACCGCCGTGCTGCCGGTGGCGTCGCGGGCGGCCCGCTCGGCGAGCAGGTCGTACGCGATCTTGCCGGTGCACAGGATGACGCGCGTGACAGCTGCCTCGTCGCCGGACGGGGCGTCGACCAGCACCGGCGAGAACCCCCCGGACGTGAATGCGTCGACCGGCGAGGTCGCGGCCTTGAGGCGCAGCAACGACTTCGGCGTGAACGCGATGAGCGGACGGCGGACGGTCGTGAGACCCTGCCGGCGCAGCAGGTGGAACCAGTTCGCCGGAGTGGTGCACTGAGCAACGGTCATGTTCTTCTCGCCGCACAGCTGCAGGAACCGCTCGATGCGGGCCGACGAGTGGTCGGGGCCCTGCCCCTCGTACCCGTGCGGCAGCAGCAGCGCCACCGACGAGCGCTGGCCCCACTTGGCCTCGCCGGCCGAGATGTACTCGTCGATGATGCTTTGCGCGCCACCGACGAAATCGCCGAACTGCGCCTCCCAGCACACCAGCGAGTTCTCGTCGACGACGGAGTAGCCGTACTCGAAACCGAGCGCCGCGTACTCCGAGAGCAGCGAGTCGTAGACCCGGAACTGGCCCTCGACACCGGAGAAGCTGCGCAGCGGCGTGTACTCCTCGCCGGTCACCCGGTCGACGAGCACGGCGTGCCGCTGCGCGAAGGTGCCACGACGCGTGTCCTGGCCCGCGAGCCGCACGTTCCTGCCCTCGGCCAACAGCGCGCCGTACGCGAACAGCTCGCCGGTGGCCCAGTCGACGTTGCCCGCGGTGGCCATCTGGGCGCGGCGGTCCATCTGCGGCTTGAGCCGCGGGTGCACGGTGAAGCCGTCGGGCAGCTGCACGTACGCGTCGCCGATCGCCTTGACGACGTCCAGCGTCGTGGCCGTCTCGACCGACTGGTCCGGGGTACCGGGCATGTCGGGCGTACGGGTGGGACGCCCGGTGGCGCCGCGGGTCTCGACGAACACCTTCTCGAGCTGGCTCTGGAAGTCCCGCAGGGCCTCCTCGGCGTCGTCGAGCGTGATGTCGCCGCGGCCGACCAGCGCCTCGGTGTAGAGCTTCCGCACGCTGCGCTTGTTGTCGATGATGTCGTACATCACCGGCTGCGTGAACGACGGGTTGTCCGCTTCCTGGTGGCCGCGCCGCCGGTAGCAGACCATGTCGATGACGACGTCCTTCTTGAACTCCCGCCGGTAGTCGACGGCGATCTTCGCGACGCGCACGCACGCCTCGGGGTCGTCGCCGTTCACGTGGAAGATCGGCGCGGAGATCATCCGCGCGACGTCCGTTGCATAGAGCGTCGATCGCGCCGCGGCGGGCGACGTGGTGAACCCGACCTGGTTGTTGATGACGACGTGCACGGTGCCGCCGGTGCGGTACCCGCGCAGCTGCGACAGGTTCAGCGTCTCGGCCACGACGCCCTGACCCGCGAACGCGGCGTCGCCGTGCACGAGCAGCGGCAGGACGGTGAAGCCGCCCTCGCCCTTGTCCAGCACGTCCTGCTTGGCGCGCACGATGCCCTCGAGCACCGGGTCGACGGTCTCCAGGTGCGAGGGGTTCGCGACCAGTTCGACGTCGATCTCGCCGTTCGGGTGCTTGAACCGCCCGGTCGCGCCGAGGTGGTACTTGACGTCGCCGGAACCCTGCGCGGTCGAGGGGTCGATGTTGCCCTCGAACTCGTTGAAGATCTTCGCGTACGGCTTGCCGACGATGTTCGCGAGCACGTTGAGCCGGCCGCGGTGGGCCATGCCGATGACGACCTCGTCCAGCTCCTGCTCCACCGCGCGGCCGAGCACGGCGTCGAGCAACGGGATGACGCTCTCGCCGCCCTCGAGGCTGAACCGCTTCTGCCCCACGTACTTGGTCTGCAGGAACGTCTCGAACGCCTCGGCGACGTTGAGCCGGCCGAGGATGTGCTTCTGCTCCTCGCGGGGCAGGGAGGTCTCGACCTTCTCGACCCGCTCCTGGATCCAGACCCGCTGTTCGGGGTCGGTGATGTGCATGTACTCCACGCCGATCCGGCGGCAGTACGCGTCGCGCAGGACCCCGAGGATCTTGCGCAGGCTGAGCAGCCGCGCCCCGGTGAACCCGCCGACCGGGAACTCGCGGTCGAGGTCCCAGAGGGTGAGGCCGTGCCGCGTGATGTCGAGGTCGGGGTGGTTGCGCACCGTGAACTCGAGCGGGTCGGTGTCGGCCATCAGGTGACCGTTGGAGCGGTACGCGTTGATCAGCTCGATGACGCGGCTGCCCTTGTCGATCTGACCCTCGTGCGAGGTCTCGCGGTCGACCATCCAGCGCACCGGCTCGTACGGGATGCGCAGCGACGCGAAGATGTCGTCGTAGAACTCGTCGGCCAGCAGCAGCTCGTGCACCGTCCGCAGGAACGCGCCCGACTCCGCGCCCTGGATGATCCGGTGGTCGTACGTCGAGGTCAGCGTCATGATCTTGCTGATCGCGCGCTGCGCGAGGCCCTCGGGCGACATCCCGCTGAACTCCGCGGGGTACTCCATCGCGCCGACGCCGAGGATCGTGCCCTGACCCGGCATCAGGCGCGGCACCGAGTGGTTGGTGCCGAGCGTGCCCGGGTTGGTGAGGCTGATGGTGACGCCCGCGAAGTCGTCGGCGCCGAGGGTGCCGCCACGGGCGCGGCGCACGATGTCCTCGTAGGCGCTGACGAACTGGGCGAAGTCCAGCGTGTCGGCCTTCTTCAGCGCGGCGACGACGAGGTTGCGCGACCCGTTCCGGCCCGGCAGGTCGATCGCGAGCCCGAGGTTGACGTGCGCGGGCTGCACGACGGTCGGCTTGCCCGCGGTCTCCTCGAAGTGCTTGTTCATCTCCGGGTGACGCCCGACGGCCTTCACCATCGCGTACCCGATGAGGTGGGTGAAGCTGACCTTGCCGCCGCGCGCACGGCGCAGGTGGTTGTTGACGACCGTGCGGTTGTCGGCGATGAGCTTGCTCGGCACCGCCCGCACGCTCGTGGCGGTCGGCAGCGCGAGCGAGGCCTCCATGTTCGTCACGACGCGGCTCGCGGCGCCCCGGATCGGCGTGCTGACGTCCTCGGCGTCGTCGTCGGCGGCCGGCGTGGAGTTCGCCCCGCCGGTCGGCCCGGCGAGCGGCTTGGCCACGACCGGTTTCGCGGCGGCCTTCCCGTTCGAGGCGGGGGCCGCGGCGGGTGCGGC
>CAXUNA010000159.1:0-8112 GCA_964252095.1 uncultured Jatrophihabitans sp.
CCCCGACACCGCTCACGACCCGCTCCGGCCGGCCGCCACGAGCACGGCGTCGGCCACGGTGCGGACGGCGAGCTCGACCTTGAAACCGTTCTCCCGTCCGGGTCGCGCCCCGGCGAGTGCCGCCTCCCCGGCGGCGCGGGCCGATTCCGGCGTGACCGTTGCTCCCTGCAACACCTGCTCCGCCGCGCGGGCACGCCACGGCCGGGTCGCCACACCGCCGAGCGCGATCCGGGCGTCACGCACCGTTCCGTCGGCGGCGAGATCGAGTCCCACCGCCGCCGAGGCGAGGGCGAAGGCGTAGGACTCACGGTCGCGGATCTTGCGGTACGTCGACGCGCGGCCGGCGTCTGCGTGCGGCACCCGGATCGCCACGATCAGCTCGTCGGGCGCGAGCACGTGGTCGAGGTCGGGGCGGTCGGCGGGTTCCCGGTGCAACGTCGCGACGTCGACGGTGCGCGCTCCTCCGGCACCGACGACGTCGACGGTGGCGTCGAACGCGACCAGCGCCACGGCCCAGTCCCCCGGGTAGGTGGCGATGCACGCCTCGCTGGTGCCGAGCACCGCGTGCTCGCGGTCGGAACCGGCGAGCGCGCTGCATCCGCTGCCCGGCTCGCGCTTGTTGCAGGAGAAGGGGACGCCGCCGCGGAAGTAGGCGCAACGGGTGCGTTGCAGGAGGTTCCCGCCCACCGTGGCCATCGTGCGCAACTGCTGCGAGGCGGCCAGCGCCAGGGACTCGGCGAGAGCGGGGAACCGTTGCCGGAGCACACGGTGCTCGGCGACATCCGCCATCCGTGCGCCGGCGCCGATCACGATCTCCCCGGGTGTGACCTCGATCGTGTCGAACCCGTCGATGCGGGTGACGTCGACCACCGCCGTCGGCCGCGCGACGTTGAGTTTCATCAGGTCGTACAACGTGGTTCCGCCCGCGAGGAACGTCGCGCCGCTGCCCGCCCGCCCGAGCCGGGCGACGGCGTCGGCGGCGCTCGTGGCGGTCTCGTAGGTGAACGGTCCCATCGTCAGACCCGCGCGTCCGCGACGGCCCGGACCGCGGCGAGGATCCCGGCGTACGCGCCGCACCGGCAGAGGTTCCCGCTGAGGTACTCCTTCGCCTGCTCGTCGGAACCGGCATGTCCCTCGGCGATGCAGGCGGTGCCGGACATCAGCTGACCCGGCGTGCAGTACCCGCACTGCAACGCGTCGTGGTCGATGAACGCCTGCTGCAGCGGGTGCAGCGTGCCGTCGTCCGCGGCGAGCCCCTCGACCGTGCCGACGTCGCGACCGGTGGCCTGCACCGCCATCGTGAGGCACGACAGCACCCGGCGGCCGTCGAGGTGGACCGTGCAGGCCCCGCACTGGCCGTGGTCGCACCCCTTCTTGGTCCCGCTCAGTGCGAGTCGTTCGCGCAGGACGTCGAGCAGCGACTCGCGGCTGTCGACGTCGAGGCTCATCGCCCGCCCGTTGACGGTCACCGTGATCTCCACGTCGGCGACGCTAGGGCCGTGGTGCGGGACCCGCTATCAGCCGGTTGCTGCCCGGAGGTCGCGCGATTGCTGCCCGGTCACGAGGCGCTCCGGAACGCGGTCGGCGTCGTCCCGTGCTCGCGGCGGAACGCCGCCGTGAGGTGGGCCGGGCTGCTGAACCCGCACAGGTAGGCGATGTCGCCGACCGGCAGGTCGGAACGCCGCAGGTAGCTCGCGGCGCGGGCCACCCGCAGCGTCTGCAGGTGACGGCGCGGCGGTTCACCGACCTGCTCCCGAAACAGCCGCAGGAAGTGGAAGTTGCTCAGCTGGGCCACCCCGGCGAGCTCGGACAGCGTGAGCGGGAGCTGCAGGTTGTCGTGCATGAACTCGAGCGCCTGCCGGATCCGCGCGTCGCGCGGGAGGCCGGCCGGAGCCGCCGGCCCGACGGGCCGGACGCCGAGCAGATGGGCCGCGAGGAAGTTCGCCGCGGACTCGGCGTACAGGTCGTCGAGGCGCGCAGCGACCGCCCGCTCCAGTCCACGGACGACCGCAGCGACCACCGGGTCCTCCACCAGCAGCGCATCGGGGAGACCCGCGCGCTCCGGGTCACGGCCGAACAGGTCCTCCGCCGTCTGCCGCACCAGGCCACCCGGGAGGTGGACGTGGGTCGTCGTGTGCCGACCCGTCGACGTCCACCGCAGGCGTGACGGCCGGCCCGGCGCCGTCATGCCGATGCTCCCCACCCGGTACGCGGCGCGCCGCCACCGGCCGCCCGCGTGCGAGGCGAAGTCCACCGCGCCGCCGGTCACCAGGACGACGAGCTGGTCGTCGACCGGCGCGGTCCGCACGTCTCCGCCTCCGCGGCGTTGCGGTAGGAGCGCACCAGCAGCGACGTCCAGCCGGCCTCACTCCGGCTGCAGGACCGCAGCGTGGCCACCGGCCCGGGATCGGCCGCCACGGTCGCCGGGGACACCGCGTGCGTCATCGCGCCCGCCTCTCGCTGCGTCGGACCACCGCGTCATCTCACCCCATGCACGAGCCCGGCGTCACCCGGTCCCGTACGCCGCCAGGTCGAACGCGCGCGGCGGTCCGGCGAGCGTGGCCTTGGCATCGACGCCGTAGCGGTCGAGGACCTCGAGGTCGCCCGCCTCGAGCCCGTCGAGGGCCCGGCGCGCGAGGTCGGCCGGGTCGTTCAGCGCGTCGTCGGCCAGCACGATCCCCGCCGCCTCGGCGTAGTCCTTCATCGTCTGCGTCGCGATGGGCCCGGGGACCAGGGCGGTGACGAGCGTCCCCTGCCCGGCCAGCTCGACCCGCACGCCGTTCGTGAGACCCCACTGCGCGGATTTCGCGGCGGCGTAGGAGGTGTTGCCATCGACGGTCGTCCAGGCCACCGAGGACAGCACGTTGAGGATCGCTCCCCCACCGTGGCGGGCCAGGTGCGGGGCGAACGCACGGATCATCGCGAGCGTGCCGTAGTAGTTCGAGTCCATCGTCTCCCGGATGGCGCCGAGATCACCGGTGACGAGGTTGCCGCCGCCGGTGAACGCGGCGTTGTTGACCAGGACGTCGACGTCGCCCGCGATCGCCGCGACCGCGTCGACGGAGGCCTGGTCGGTGATGTCGAGTGCGAGCACCCGGGCACCGGGGACGTCGACCAGTTCGGGTCGGCGGGCGGTGGCGTAGACCTTCGCACCGCGTCGCAGCAGCTCGGTGGCGAGGTGGTGTCCGAGTCCGCGGTTGGTGCCCGTGACCAACGCGGTGGCTCCCTGCAGTTCCATGTCGTCCTCCACAATGTGACCATAGGGTCATGTTTGACGGCTCCGACGGTAACCACAACATGACCGAGCGGTCAACTTGCTACTGTCGACCACGTGCCGCCACCCGTCCGCGCCCTGCGTGCCGACGCCGCGCGCAACCGCGAACTGCTGCTGGCCGCGGCGGAGGACGAGTTCGCCGAGCGGGGCCTCGACGCCTCGGTCGCCGACATCGCGAGCCGGGCGGGTGTCGCCAAGGGCACCGTGTTCCGCCACTTCGCCAGCAAGGAGGAGTTGATCGCGGCGATCGTCGGCGAGCACATGGCGGGGTTGCGCGACGTCGCCCACCGGCTGCTCGACGCCGCCGACCCCGAGGCGGCCCTGCTCGAGTTCCTGACCGTGGCCGCGGACCGTCGCCAGCAGCGTGACCTGACGTTCCTCACCGCGGCGAGCGCCGGCGACCCGACCGTCGCGAAGCTCCGGGACGAGTTGCACACCGACGTCACGGCGCTGGTGGACCGGGCCCGCGACGTCGGCGTCGTCCGGGCCGACGTCACGGGCACCGACGTGTTCCTGCTGATCTGCGCGCCGGTCCACGTGATGGACTACGTCACCGACCCACCCGCCGACCTGTGGCGGCGTTACCTCGCCATCATCTTCGACGGCCTGCGACCGGCCGGCGCCACGGCCCTGCCCCGTCCGGCGCCGTCCTGGCGCTGAGCCGGTTCAGCGGGCCGTGCCGGGCCGCGGCAGTCCGAGGTGGTCCCGCAGGGTGTGGCCGGTGTACCCGGTCCGGAAGCGGCCCGCCCGTTGCAGCAGCGGCACGACGTGGTCGACGAACGTCTCCAGTTCGGCCGGCAGCGTCGAGCCCATGACGGTGAAACCGTCGGCGGCACCGGCGTCCTGCCACGCGATGACGTACTCGGCCAGCTGCTCCGGTGTGCCGACGAAGTGCAGCTGTCCCGCCCCGCCGCTGACGTCGAGGGCGATCTCGCGCAGTGACGCGTCAGGGCGCCGCCGCTGGGCGGCGACGAGCCGTTCGGCCTGGCTCGAGCGGGTCGCGGTGTCGGCCAGCAACGTGGCCGGCAGCGGCACGTCGGGGTCGAAGTCGTCGGGGTCGAAGCCGGCGGTCCACAACGCGTTCTGCCAGCGGAAGTCGGGTTGGACCAGATCCTCCAGCCGCTGCGCCTTGTCACGGGCCTCGGCCTCGGTGCCGCCGAGGGTGATCATCAGCGCCGGCAGCACCGGCACCGACCCGGGATCGCGGCCGCCCGCGGCGACCTGCTCGTGCAGGGCGGTCCGGTAGGTGACGGCGGCCGCCATCGACGTGGGCCCGGAGAACACCAGCTCGGCGTACCGGGCGGCCAGCGCCATGCCCGGGCCGGACTGCCCCGCCTGCACGAGCACCGGTCGGCCCTGCGGCGAACGAGGGAACGGCAGCAACGCCTCGACGTCGTGGTACCGGCCGTGGAAGCGCGTCGTCGACAGCCGGGCGCGATCGGCCCAGACGCCGAGCGCGCGGTCGCCGACCACGGCGTCGTCGTCCCAGCCGTCCCAGAGCCGGGTGACGACGTCGACGAACTCGTGGGCCCGGTCGTACCGGTCGGCGAGGTCGGGGTGGGCGGCCTGCCCGAACGCGGCCGCCGCCAGCGAGGTGATGGTGGTGACGATGTTCCACCCGGCCCGGCCGTCGCTGAGGTGGTCCAGCGTCGCGAAGCGGCGGGCGAGATCCCACGGTGCGCTGTAGGTGGTCGACCCGGTCCCGACCAGTCCGATGTGGGTGGTCTGCCCGGCCACGGCCGACAGCACCGCCACCGGGTCGAACTGGGTCTGCGGCAGGTACCGCGCACGGAACTCGGGGACGACCATGTTGTCGGCGAGGAACACGGCGTCGAACAGGCCGCGCTCCGCGGTCCGGGCGATGTCCGCGAAGTACCGCAGACCGAGCACGTCCCGGACGTCGTCGTCCACCACCCGCCACGCCGCCTCGTGGTATCCGTGCGGCCAGACGAACGCGTTGAAGTGCAGGGGACTGCTCACGATTCGGCTCCTCGGACGTGGGAGGACGGCGTGGACACTCCGTCGCCGTCGCGGGTGAGGGCGGTGCGGATGTCGCGGTCGCGGAACGCGAGCCGGTCGACGACGGCCCGGGCGAGGCCGGGAGCCAGCGCGACCGGGGCGAGCCGGCGGGGAACCGTCACCCGGGTCGAACGTTTCTCGACGGCCCGCACGATCTCGGTCACGACGTCGTCGATCCCGACCGGCGACCACAGCGGGCCCCGGTTGCCGCGCCACGCGGTCGGGCCCTGCAGCGTCACGGCCGTCATCGGCGAGGCGAAGAACGTGGGATGCACGGTGCCGACGCGGATGCCGTCGGGGCGCAGTTCGAGGCGGATGCTGTCGACCATGGCCCACACGCCGGCCTTCGCGGCGACATAGGCACTGTGCAACGGTGAGTGCACGAACGACGCCATCGAGGCCACCGCGAGCAGGTACCCACCGCGGGGCAGGTGCGGCACGGCGGCGCGGAAGGTGCGCCACACGCCGAGCAGGTCGATGTCGACCACCCGCTCGACGTCGGCGGGATCGACCGTCCGGAACGGCCGGAGCAGGTCGACGCCCGCGCCCGCGACCACGACGTCGAGCGACCCGAAGTGGGCGGCCGCGGCGTCGACGGCCGTCGTCACCGAATCCAGCGACCGCACGTCGCACGCGAAACCCGCGACGCGGTCGGAAGATCCGAGCCGTTGCATCACGCAACGACCGGCGCCGCACGGCGGGTGTCAGCTCAGTAGGACGGGAGCGACGGGTCGACCTGGTTGACCCAGGCCGTCACGCCGCCCTGCACGTGCACGGCGTCCTTGAAGCCCGCGCCCTTGACGGCGGCCAGGGTCTCGGCCGAGCGCACGCCCGACTTGCAGTACATGATGATCTGCTTGTCGTTCGGCAGCGTCGAGAGCGCGTCACCACGCAGGATCTCGTCCTTGGGGATGAGCGTGGCGCCGGGGATCCTCACGATCTCCCACTCCGCCGGCTCACGGACGTCGACCAGGAAGGTCGGCTTGTCGGAGTCGAGCAACTCCTCGAGCTCCTTGGCGGTGATGGTCGAGCCCATCGCCGCCTCCTGTGCCTCCTCGGACACGACACCGCAGAACGACTCGTAGTCGATGAGCTCGGTGATCGGCGCGGTGTTCGGGTCCTTGCGGATCTTGATCTCGTTCCAGCTCGCCTCGAGGGCGTCGAACACGAGCAGCCGACCGAGCAGCGTCTCGCCGATGCCGGTGATGAGCTTGATGGCCTCGTTCACCATGGCCGAGCCGATGGCCGCGCACAGCACGCCGAGCACGCCGCCCTCGGCGCAGCTGGGGACCATGCCGGGGGGCGGCGGGACCGGGTAGAGGTCGCGGTAGTTCGGGCCGTGGTCGTCCCAGAACACGCTGACCTGGCCGTCGAAGCGGTAGATCGAGCCCCACACGTACGGCTTGTGCAGCAGCACGGCGGCGTCGTTGACGAGGTAGCGCGTGGCGAAGTTGTCCGTGCCGTCGACGATGAGGTCGTAGCCCGCGAAGATGTCGAGGACGTTGTCGTTGTCCAGGCGGGTGTCGTGGACGATCACGTTCACGTACGGGTTGATCTCCTTGACGGAGTCCCGCGCCGACTCGGACTTCTTGCGGCCGATGTCGCTCTGGCCGTGGATGATCTGGCGCTGGAGGTTGGACTCGTCGACGACGTCGAACTCGACGATGCCGAGCGTGCCGACACCCGCGGCGGCCAGGTACATCAGCGCCGGCGAGCCGAGACCACCGGCACCCACGACCAGCACCTTGGCGTTCTTGAGCCGCTTCTGCCCGGTCATCGCGACGTCCGGGATGATGAGGTGGCGGCTGTAGCGCCTCACCTCGTCGATCGTCAGTTCGGCGGCGGGCTCCACCAGCGGCGGCAGTGACAACGGGACTGACACGAGACTCTTCTCCCACGACGTGGACGGCTGACCGGCTCTCGACCGTAGTCAACCTCCACCGACCGGGTGGTGTTCCCCCGGCCACTGTGAGTCGTCGGCTCAGCCGACGGACGGCGCGGGCGCGCCGCGTGGGTCCGGCCCGCTGGCCACGCCCGGCGGGTACGGCCACGGGTTGGGCTGGCAGATCGTGCCGTCGGAGGCCGTGGTGGTGATGGTCTGCTGCATCATCACCGGCGCGAACCCGTTCGCGAGGCACGTGAAGACGTGCTCGTGACCGAGGGCGTGGCCGTCCTCGTGGTTGACCATGTATACGCGGTAGGCGTCGATGTCACCGATGTAGGCGACGTCGCCGCGCACCCAGCGGGCGACGTTGAGGTAGACGCGGCGGTCGGTCGGGTTCCAGCAGGACGTCTCGACCTTGATCTCGTACCCGCACTTGGCGCGCACGGTCAGGGCCGAGGTCAGGGTGATCCGCCACGACGTCGGCCCGGAGTCGACCCGCTCCAGCGAGACCTGCCCGGCCCGGCCGATCCAGCTGCGGGGGTCCGAGAGCACGGTCTGCACGGTGGTGCCGAAGGCCTTCTCGTCGACGCCGGTGACGCCGTCCTCCACCTCGACGGTGTACGTGAACAGGTTGCCGGTGCCGACGACGCCGCTCGTCCCCGGGACGACGTGGTACGTCCCCGCCCCCTGCACGGTGTAGGCGGCGCCCGACGGCAGGGCGTCGGAGGCGAGCGCCTCCTGCTGGGCGTTCCCGCCGGTCTCGTCGGACTTGATCTGGTGGTCCTGGGCCACGGGTGGCGCGGCACCCGCCGCGGCGGCGGTCGGGGCGGGGGCGACCGTGGTCGGCGGGGAGGTACCGCCTCCACCGGTCACCAGGGCGACGACGGTGACGATCAGCAGGACCGGCACGGCGTAGATCCGCCAGCCCCAGCGG
>CAXUNA010000160.1:0-4661 GCA_964252095.1 uncultured Jatrophihabitans sp.
CCACGCCGATGAACCCCAACGCGGCGATCCACAGCACGGCGACGCCGAGCCACGCGAGCGCCCAGCCCGGGCGGCCGAAGCGCAGCGCGCCGTCGGCGGCGACCCCGGTGTCACCCCAGTCCCGGACGAGCGCGAGCACCCAGCCGACCACACCGATCAGGGCGGCGGTCACGGCGACCGTGGCGAACGGAGCCGGCCGGGACGCGGGGGAGGTCATGGCGGGGCATTCTGCCGTGCGGCCGGGCTGTCCCAGCATGTGGACACGTCGTCCCATCGGGTCGGCCCTGCGGTCGACACCGCCCGCGCCGCGCGGTAGTGTCCGACCCGTGCGTCACCTCGTACTCATCCATCAGCGCGTCGCATGAGCCCACACGCTCACGCAACGCGCTGAACCCTCTGTGCCTCGGCACAGGGGGTTTTTTGTTGCACGTCCGACCACCCCGATCCACTCCACTTCCGCAGGAGATGCCATGACCGCCACCCCGACCTCGAGCACCGAGTCCGTCACCGGGGCCCAGTCGCTGGTGCGCTCGCTGGAGGAGGTCGGCGCGGACGTGGTGTTCGGCATCCCGGGTGGAGCGATCCTCCCGGCGTACGACCCGCTGTACGACTCCACGAGAGTCCGGCACATCCTCGTCCGCCACGAGCAGGGCGCGGGCCACGCCGCAGAGGGTTACGCGCAGGTCACCGGGCGCGCCGGGGTGTGCATCGCCACCTCGGGCCCCGGTGCCACCAACCTGGTGACGCCGATCGCCGACGCCTACATGGACTCGGTCCCGATGGTCGCGATCACCGGCCAGGTCGGCCGCAACTTCATCGGCACGGACGCGTTCCAGGAGGCCGACATCACCGGCCTCACGCTGCCGATCACCAAGCACAACTTCCTCGTCCAGGACCCCGCGGACATCCCGCGGACCATCGCCGAGGCGTTCCACCTCGCCACCACCGGTCGTCCGGGCCCGGTCCTCGTCGACCTGCCGAAGGACGTCCTGCAGTCGGCGACCAGCTTCTCCTGGCCGCCGACCCTCGATCTGCCCGGCTACCGCCCGGTCACCAAGCCGCACGGCAAGCAGGTCCGCGAGGCCGCGAAGCTCATCGCAGCCGCGAAGCGCCCCGTCCTGTACATCGGTGGCGGTGTCATCAAGGCGAACGCCAGTACGCAGCTGCGTGAACTCGCCGAGCTCACCGGCATCCCCGTCGTCACCACGTTGATGGCGCGCGGCGCGTTCCCGGACTCGCACCGCCAGCACCTCGGCATGCCCGGCATGCACGGCTCGGTCGCGGCGGTGTCCGCCCTGCAGAAGGCCGACCTGCTCATCGCGATCGGCACCCGCTTCGACGACCGCGTGACCGGCCGGCTCGATTCGTTCGCCCCGGACGCCGAGGTCATCCACGCCGACATCGACCCCGCCGAGATCGGCAAGAACCGCGTGGCCGACGTGCCGATCGTCGGTGACGCGCTCGAGGTCATCACCGAGCTGCTCGTCGCGGTGCGTGCGGAGTTCGCCGCCGGCAACCGGGCCGACCTCGGCGGCTGGTGGCAGCGGCTCGACCGCTGGCGCGAGACCTACCCGCTCGGGTACGACGAGCCGACCGACGGCACGCTCGCGCCGCAGTACGTCATCGAGCGGCTGTCGTCGATCGCCGGGCCGGAGGCGGTCTACGTCTCCGGTGTCGGCCAGCACCAGATGTGGGCCGCGCAGTTCGTCCAGTACGAGAACCCGCGGACGTGGCTGAACTCCGGCGGCGCCGGGACGATGGGGTACGCCGTGCCCGCGGCGATGGGGGCGAAGGTCGGCGCGCCCGAGAAGCTGGTCTGGGCCATCGACGGTGACGGCTGCTTCCAGATGACCAACCAGGAACTGGCCACCTGCGCGATCGAGGGCATCCCGATCAAGGTCGCGCTCATCAACAACGGCAACCTCGGCATGGTCCGTCAGTGGCAGACGCTGTTCTACGACAAGCGCTACAGCAACACCGAGCTGGGCACGCACAACAGCAAGCGGGTCCCGGACTTCGTGAAGTTGTCCGAGGCGCTCGGCTGTGTCGGGCTGCGGTGCGAGAGTGCGAGCGACGTCGACGCCACGATCGAGAAGGCCATGGCGATCGACGACGCCCCGGTCGTGGTCGACTTCACGGTCGGCAAGGACGCCATGGTGTGGCCGATGGTCGCGGCCGGCGCGAGCAACGACGACATCCAGGCCGCCCGGGACGTCCGGCCCGACTACAGCGACAACACGTGAGCGCGGGCGACCCGGCGACCTGGCGGCGGCTCGGCCTGATCGGCGGCACCAGCTGGGTCTCCAGCCAGCACTACTACCGCACGCTGAACGAAGGTGTCGCCCGCGCCGCCGGCGGGTTGCACAGTGCACCAGTCACGCTGTGGTCGGTGGAGTTCGGCGAGATGGCCCGCCGGCAGCACGCCGAGGACTGGCCGGGCGTCGGGCGGCTGCTCGCCGACGCCGCACGACGTCTCGTCGGTGCCGGGTGCGAGGGGATCGCGCTCGGCGCGAACACCACGCACATCGTGGCCGACGACGTCCGCGCCGTGATCGGTGACGCCGTGCTGGTCGACCTCGTCGACGCCACCGCCGACGCCGTGTCCGCGTACCGCAAGGTGGGCCTGCTCGGCACCGGTTTCACCATGCGCAGCAGCATGTTCCCCGACCGCCTCGCCACCCGGGGCATCGAGGTGGTCGTGCCCGGCGCCGCGGAACAGCAGCGGGTGCACGACGTCGTCTACGACGAACTCGCGCGCGACCTCGTCACCGCCGAGTCGAGGACCTTCTACCTCGACGTTGTCGACAAACTGATCGCCGAAGGTGCCGAAGCCGTCATCCTCGGCTGCACCGAACAGAACCTCCTGCTCCACGACGGCGACGCGTCCGTCCCGTTCGTCGACACCACATCGGTGCACTGCGCAGCGTTGGTGTCCTTCATGCTCGGGGAGAGCTGATGTCCCTCCACACCCTGTCCGTCCTGGTCGAGGACAAGCCGGGCGTCCTCGCCCGGGTGTCGGGCCTGTTCAGCCGGCGCAGCTTCAACATCACGTCGCTCGCGGTCGGTCCCACCGAGCACCCCGCGATCTCCCGCATCACGATCGTGGTCGAGGTCGTGGGGGAGAGCAACGCCCTCGAGCAGGTCACCAAGCAGCTCAACAAGCTGGTGAACGTGCTCAAGATCGTCGAGCTGGAGCAGAGTCAGGCGGTGGAGCGCGAACTGCTGCTGATCAAGGTCCGGGCCGACGACACCACCCGCCGCGGCGTGCTCGAGACCGTCGAGCTGTTCAAGGCCAAGGTCGTCGACGTCGGCACCGAGGCGTTGACGATCGAGGTCACCGGCCCCCGCGACAAGCTCGCCGCGATGGTCAAGATGCTCGAGCCCTACGGTATCCGTGAGCTCGTGCAGTCCGGCGCCGTCGCGCTGGGTCGCGGCCCGCGTTCGATGATCCAAGCCACGCTGCGCTCGGTCGAGCGCAGCGCCTGACACCCGTTCGTCCCCACCGGCACAGACACCAGAGGAGAACCACCAGCATGGCAGTCGAGATCTTCTACGACGACGACGCCGACCTCTCGCTCATCCAGGGCAAGAAGGTCGCGGTCCTCGGCTACGGCAGCCAGGGCCACGCCCACGCGCTGTCACTGCGCGACTCGGGCGTCGACGTCCGCGTCGGGCTGCCGGAGACGTCGAAGAGCCGGGCCAAGGCCGAGGACGAGGGCCTGCGGGTCGTCACGCCCGCCGAGGCCGCCGCCGAGGCCGACGTCATCATGGTGCTCGCGCCGGACCCCGCCCAGCGCGGGCTGTACGCCGAGGCCATCGAGCCGAACCTCACGGCCGGTAAGACCATCATGTTCGGCCACGGCTTCAACATCCGCTACGACTACATCAAGCCCCCGGCGGACGTCGACGTCTCGATGGTCGCGCCCAAGGGCCCGGGCCACCTCGTGCGTCGCCAGTTCGTCGACGGCAAGGGTGTCCCGGTGCTGGTCGCGGTGGAGCAGGACCCGTCGGGGTCGGCGTTCCAGCTCGCGCTGTCCTACGCCAAGGCCATCGGTGGAACCCGCGCGGGCGCCATCAAGACCACCTTCACCGAGGAGACTGAGACCGACCTGTTCGGTGAGCAGGCCGTGCTGTGCGGCGGCATGTCGGCGCTGGTGCAGGCGGGCTTCGAGACCCTCACCGAGGCGGGCTACGAGCCCGAGATCGCCTACTTCGAATGCCTGCACGAGCTCAAGCTGATCGTCGACCTCATGTACGAGGGCGGCATCGCCAAGCAGCGCTGGTCGATCTCGGACACGGCCGAGTACGGCGACTACGTCTCCGGCCCCCGCGTGATCAACGCCGACGTCAAGGCGACGATGAAGGACGTCCTCACCGACATCCAGGACGGCACCTTCGCCGCCCGCTTCATCGCCGACCAGGACGCCGGCGCGCCGGAGTTCACGCGGCTGCGCGCCGAGGGCGAGCAGCACCCGATCGAGGCCACCGGCGCGAAGTTGCGCGGCCTCATGAGCTGGGTCGCGAGCGACGACGACTACACCGAGGGCACCGCCACCCGCTGACGCACTGTGCAACACCCGGCCCGGGCCCCCCGGGTGGGCCGGGGCGGGGGGGGGGCCGGCCCCCGGCCCCCCCCGCGGGGGGGACCCCCCGGCGGCCCC
>CAXUNA010000160.1:4671-8110 GCA_964252095.1 uncultured Jatrophihabitans sp.
GGCCCCCGCCCCCCGGCTCCGGCTGTTCCAACCCCCCGGCCGGGCCCAGCGGGGGGGCCGGGGCCGTCGTGCGTCCGGGCGCCCGTACACGCAGGAGGGGGAAACCCGAGGGCGACCCGGTGTCGTGTGCGGCTTATGCGAGGGGTAAGCAGGCAGTGTGACGCTCGCCTCCGACCAGCTCCGGCTCTCCATCAACGGGCTGGACTACTTCTTCCTCATCGCGTACTTCCTGGTGGTGCTGGTCATCGGCCTGCTCGCCCGGCGGGCGATCGCGACCTCGGACGACTTCTTCCTCTCCGGCCGCTCGCTGCCGGGCTGGATCACCGGTCTCGCGTTCATCTCGGCGAACCTGGGTGCGATCGAGATCCTCGGCAACGCCGGCAACGCCGTCCAGTACGGCATCTCGACCGTGCACTTCTACTGGATCGGCGCCGTGCCGGCCATGGTCTTCCTCGGCCTGATCATGATGCCGTTCTACTACGGCAGCAAGGTCCACTCGGTCCCCGAGTACCTGCGGCGGCGCTTCAACAACGCGACCCACCTGCTCAACGGCCTGTCGTTCGCGGCGTCCGGCGTCCTCACGGCGGGCGTCAACCTCTACGCGCTGTCCGTGGTGATCCAGGCGCTGCTGGGCTGGCCGCAGTGGCTCGCGATCGTGGTGTCGGCCTTGATCGTCCTCGTCTACATCACCCTGGGTGGGCTCTCCGGCGCGATCTACAACGAGGTGCTGCAGTTCTTCGTCATCCTCGCCGGGCTCATCCCGCTCGTGGTGGTCGGGTTGTTCAGGACGCACGGCTGGAGCGGCCTGAAGACCAACATCATGAGCATGGACGGCGGCGCGGGCAAGCTCGCCACCTGGGCCGGCACCCACGTCGGGTCGCCGACCAACCCGCTCGGCGACTGGATCGGCATCGTCATGGGCCTGGGCTTCGTCCTGGGCTTCGGCTACTGGACCACGAACTTCGCCGAGGTGCAGCGGGGGCTGTCGGCCCGCGATCTGTCCGCCGCCCGCCGCACCCCGCTCATCGGCGCCTTCCCCAAGATCTTCATCCCGCTCGTGACGGTGCTGCCGGGCCTCATCGCGATCGTGCTGCTGCCGGGCATCGGCGGCGCCAGCGGCCAGGGGCAGTACAGCGGCCTCACCTACAACGAGGCCATCCCCGGCCTGATCAACCAGTTGTTGCCGAACGGTGTCCTGGGCATCGCGCTCACCGGTCTGCTCGCCGCGTTCATGGCCGGCATGGCAGCGAACGTGTCGTCGTTCAACACGGTCTGGACCTACGACGTCTGGCGGCCCTACATCCGCCCGGGCCGGTCCGACGCGTACTACCTCCGACACGGTCGGATCGTCACGGTGGTCGGCATCGGGATCGGCATCCTCACCGCGTTCATCGCGGCCCAGTACGACAACCTGTTCAACTACATCCAGCTGCTGTTCTCGTTCTTCAACGCCCCGCTGTTCGCGACCTTCCTGCTCGGCCTGTTCTGGCGGCGGATGTCGCCCTGGGGCGGGTTCTGGGGTCTGCTCATGGGCACGATCGGCGCGGTGGTCGCCCACTTCGCGTTCGTCGGCGCGAGCTTCTTCGGTCACCCCGAGCCGTTCATCACCGCGATCACGTCGGGCCAGAGCCAGAACTTCTACGGCGCGATCACGGCGTTCGTCGTCGACTTCGTCGTCTCGGTCGTGGTCACCCTCTTCACGGCACCCAAGCCTCACAGCGAGCTCGAGGGGCTGGTGTGGAAGCAGGCGCCGGTCGGTCTCGAGGACAGCAGCAGCGACCACTGGTACACCAACGTCTGGTGGTTGGCCGGCATCATCGCCGTGCTCACCGTCGGCATGAGCATCGTGGCGACGTTGTGACCGCCCGCCCCGCCCCTCGTCAGCCACCCGTCACCCGAGCCGAGGAGTCCCGATGAGCGACAACGACGAACCGACCGCCGCGTCGGCGTCGAGCCGGTTGTTCGACCTGCGCGAGCTGATCGTCGGCATCTTCTTCGTGTTCGGCGTGGTGCTGGTCATCGTGGGTGCCCTGGACGGGCCGGCCGAGATCGCCAAGGCCGCGGGCGTGCGCATCAACCTGTGGACCGGGATCGGCATGATCCTCGTGGCTGCGGTCTTCCTGCTCTGGCGGCTGTGGAAGCCGCTGAAGCGGGAGGACCTCGTGCCCGACGACGATTCCGCCGACGCCGCCGCGCCGGCCGCCCCGCAGGACCCGATCTCCGGTCACTGAGCGGGCTTCGGCCGCCTCCGCAGCCAGAACGTCACGAGCAGCCCGGCGAGCAGACCCCACAGCGGCGCGCCGATGCCGGCGACCTCGATCCCCGACGCGGTGACGAGGAACGTCAGCACCCCGGCTTCCCGGGGCGCACCGGTGTCGTCGGCCACGGTCGCGGCCAGCGCGCCGCCGAGGGTGGCGAGCAGGGCGAGCCCCGCCACCGCCTCGACGAGGATCGCCGGTGCCACCGCGATGAACGAGCTCAGTGCCCCGGCGGCGAGCCCGAACACGACGTACACACCACCGGCCGTCACCGCCCCGAGCCAGCGCCGGGAGCGGTCCGGCCCGCCCTCGGGGCCGGCGCACAACGCCGCGCTGATCGCGGCGAGGTTGATCGCGATGCCGCCGAGCGGCGCGATGACCACGGTCGCGAGGCCGGTGTTCCGCAGGGCCGGCGCGAGCGGCGCCTCGTAGTCGAAGCTCTCCAGCACCGCGACGCCCGGGAGGTTCTGCGCGGCCATCGTCACCAGGTACAGCGAGACGCCGAGGGTGAGGGCGGCGAACGCCGGATGCGGCGCGGTCCACGTCAGGACCGGCGCGAACGAACCGAAACTCGCGTCGCGCGCGGTGATCCCGATCTCGACGAGCGCGACCACGAGCGCCCCGGGCACCGCCCACCGGCGCGCGAGCCGCATGAGCGCGAGCCACACCAGCACGACGGGGATGGCGAGGTACGGCCGGTCGACGACGGCGCGCACCGGCGCCAGGCACAGCTCGAGCAGCACGCCGGCGAGCAGCCCGTTCGCGAGCGACCGGGGGATGGCCGCGACCAGTCGCGACAGCGCTGGCCACAACCCGGTGACCAGCAGCAGCACGCCGCCCAGCAGGAACGCGGCGACGGCCGTGCCGTAGCCGCCGCTCACCGCCCCGGTGGCGCCGAGCAGCGCCGCCCCCGGGGTCGACCACGCGATGCTGACCGGGATCCTGCGTCGCCAGCTCATCGCGATCGCGACCAGCCCCATCGCCACCGAGAGCGCCAGCAACCCCGAGGCCGCCTCGCGTTCGCTCGCTCCCACCGCCCGCAACCCGGCGAGGACCACGGTGAACGAGCTGGCGAAGCCGACCAGCGCGGTGATCACGCCAGCGACGTACGGCTGGCTGCGTTCCACCTCGCGCACGCTATCGGTGTCGGACGCGCCCTTTAACGTCGACGACGTGGACAT
>CAXUNA010000161.1:0-6298 GCA_964252095.1 uncultured Jatrophihabitans sp.
GTGCGGCCGCGAAGACCACCGCGTCCGCACCGGCGAGGTGCGGCGCGAGCGCCGCGGCCGAGCTCTGCTCGAGGTCCAGGACGACGGCCGACGCGCCCGCCGCCACGAGGTCCGGCTCCTGCCCGGACGAGCGGATGATCCCGACGGCGGTGTCACCCCGGTCGGCGAGCAGCCGCTCGAGCCGTAGGGCGATCTGGCCGTGTCCTCCTGCGATGACGATGTGCACGTCGACCGTCCTACCCGGATCACGCGACCGTCACGGGCAGGGAGGTCAGCCCGCGCAACGCCAGCGTGGTGCGACGTACCGGCGCACCGGCGAGCTCGACGTGACGGAACCGGGTCACCAGGCCCCGCAGGGCGGCCGCCGTCTCCAGCCGGGCGAGCGGCGCGCCCACGCAGTGGTGGATGCCGCCGCCGAACGACATCGACGCCGGTCCGGTGCGGTCCAGCCGCAGCCGGTCGGGCTCGTCGTACACCTCGGGGTCGCGGTTCGCCGAGCCCAGCAACGAGATCACCCGCTGGCCGGCGTGCAGCCGGACCGGGCCGAGCTCCAGGTCGTCGACGGCGCTGCGCCCGAACTGCACCTGGGTCGGCGAGTCGAACCGCAGCAGCTCCTCGGTGGCGGTGGCCGCGGCGTCCGGGTGGGCGCGCAGCCACGCCAGCTGGTCGGGGGCCTCGAGCATCGCGAGCAGGCCGTTGCCGAGCAGACCGGTCGTCGTCTCGAACCCCGCCGCGAGCAGCAGGGCCGCCATCGTCACCACTTCGGTGCGTGAGAGCCCGTCGCCCTCACCGGCGACCAGGGCCGAGACCAGGTCGTCGCGCGGGCGCGCCTTCCGCTCGGTGGCGAGCTCGTCGAGGTAGGTGGCGATCGTGACCGCGGCGACGTCGGCTCGGTCCACCGCGAGCGGCGACAGCAGCTCCAGGACGCCGGCCCAGTCGTGCACCAGCTCGAGGAACTGCGCCCGGTCGGCCACGGGGATCCCGAGCAGCTCGCCGATGACCGTCACCGGGAGGGGGAACGCGAACGCGTCGACGAAGTCGGTCGTGGCGCCGGGCTCGAACCGCTCCAGCAGCTGCGTCACCACGGTGTCGACGGCGGGCGCGAGCGCGGCGACCCGGCGCGGGGTGAAGACCGACGACACCAGCCCCCGCAGCCGGGTGTGCTCCGGCGGGTTCAGGAACAGGATGCTGCCGAACATCATCGCCAACGACGGCCGTCGCTCCCAGTCGGCGAACCCGGCGTCCGTGAGCAGGCGCGCCGGGTGCTTGCGCAGCCGCGGGTCGCGGGCGACCGCGCTCACCCCCCGGTGGCCGGTGACGACCAGCGCGCCGTCGGGCGCGGTGAGAGCGGGTCCGAGCTGCCGGAGCCGGGCGTAGACCGGGTACGGGTCGTCCCGGGTCGCCGGGTCGGTGAGTGCGGCGACCAGCTGCCCGACCTGGTCGGTCGGCGTCGTCGGCGTGACCATCACGCGCTCCCCTCGTGCGGCTGTCACGCCAGTGTGATCACCTCTCGCGGCGAGGTGGTGTGCAGAACACGGACAGCGACTCAGCCGAGCGGGCTGCGCGGCAGCAGCTGGTCGGAGATGATCTTCTGCTGGATCTGGCTGGTGCCCTCGAAGATCGTCGTCAGCCGGGCGTCGCGCCAGTACCGCTCGACCTGCCGCTCGGTGGTGTAGCCGTTGCCGCCGTGCAGCTGCATGGCGTCCCCGGTGACCTCGACCGCCATCTCGGTGGCGAGCAGCTTCACCATCGCGGACTCGGTCTGGCACGGCTCGCCGAGGTCGAGGCGGTGCGCGACCTGCTGGTAGAACGCCCGGGCCTGTTCGACCCGCGCCGCCATCGTCGCGAGCGTGAACCGCAGCGCCTGGAAGTCGCCGATCGGGTGGCCGAACTGCTCGCGCTCCTGCAGGTAGGCGGTGGTGTCCTCGACGGCCGCCCGCGCCAATCCGACGGCCCGCGCCGCCGTGTGGACCCGCGCGATGTTGAGCCACTTCTGGGTCTCCTTGAACCCCTGGGTGTCGCCGTCGTCGCCGACCCGGTTGGTGGCGGGCACCCGCACACCGTCGAACTCCAGCTCCCAGGTGAGGAACCCGTGGTAGCCGATCTTGTCGATGGTGTGGCCGGTCAGGCCCGGCGGGAACTCGCCCGGCTCCTTCTCGACGATGAGCGTCGCGAGCCCGGCCGAGCGCTTCTCGCCGGGGGCGGGGTCGTCGACCCGACACAGCAGCTGGATGAAGTCGGCGGCCTTGGCGTTGCCGATCCAGCGCTTGCGGCCGGTGACGACGTAGTGGTCGCCGTCGAGCTCCGCCCGCGTGCTGACGGCCGCGAGGTCGGACCCGGCGTCGGGCTCGGAGAACCCGGCCGCGCCGATCCAGTGGCCGCGGGCGCTGCGCTCCAGCAACTCACGTCGCTTGGCCTCGTCGGCGAAGTCGGTCCCGAGACCCTGCGCGCGGGCGATGATGCTGGCGACGCTCATCCAGGCCCGCGCGAGCTCCTCCGCCACCAGGCAGTACTCGAAGACCCCGAGGCCGAGGCCGCCGTACCGGGTGTCGACGGTGATGCCGAAGTACCCCTGCTCGCCCATCGCCTCGACCAGCGAGCGCGGCATCTCGCCCTTCTGCGGGTCGAGCTCGTCGGCGAGCGGCTTGACGACGTCGCGCGCGAACTCCCGCGCCTGCCGCTGCAGCTTCTCGCGCTCGGGCGTGTGGAACGGCGCGGACACGACGGGTGGGTCGACGTCGACCGGATCAGCCATGGGGACGTCGTTCCCATCCCGGCGCGCCCCGGACCGTGCGGTGAGTGGTGCGCAACAACGGGGAGTGGCGCGACATACCGGACATCCCGCGCGCCACTCACCGCGGGACGCGCCACTCACCGTGTGGGTGGTGCCGGGGCGCGTCGCCGCCACCCCGGCCGCGGGGTGCTCTAGGTTCTGGGCCAGATCCGCGCGACGTCCCCCCGCGCCGGCCCGATGACGAGGGGGGACCGTGAGTGCCCGGCACGCCAGGACGGACGACGACGCGGTCACGACGGTGGCCGCCCCGCTGCGACTCGTCGACCCGGACCCGTTCGAACCCGAGACGATCGAGGCCGAGTTCTCCCCCGAGGTCCGGGCGGTGCTCGACGCGGTGGCGATGCTGCACAGCGCGGTGATCAGCTGGGCCGCGGCGACCACCGGGTCCGACCACGCCCGCCATGACGCCACGTCGGCCGGCGGCCGCCACCGCCGCTGAGGACCGCGGGAGCTCAGTCGGAGTCGGGCGCGTCCTCGGCGGCGGCCTCGGGCAGCGGCGCGGGCGCCGAGGGGTGGTGCGAGGTCGCGGCGGCGAAGGCCTTCTCGACCAGGTCGAGCCCCTCGAGCAACAGGTCCTCGCCGATCACCAACGGCGGCAGGAAGCGCAGCACGTTGCCGTACGTCCCCGCGGTCAGCACGATCACGCCCTCCCGGGCGCACGCCGCGGCGATCGCGCCGGTCAGGGCGGCGTCGGGCGCCTTGGTGACCGGGTCCGAGACGAGTTCGACCGCGACCATCGCGCCCCGGCCGCGGACGTCGCCGATCGCCGGGTACTTCTGCTGCATCGCGGTCAGCCGTCCGACCAGCAGCTCCTCGATCCGCCGCGCCGCCGCCGGGAGGTCGTCGGTCTCCATCGTGCGGATCGCGCCGAGCGCCGCGGCGCAGGCCACCGGGTTCCCGGTGTAGGTGCCGCCGAGGCCGCCGACGTGCACGGCGTCCATGAGCTCCGCCCGGCCCGTGACGCCCGCGAGCGGGAGACCGCCCGCGATGCCCTTGGCCGTCGTGATGATGTCCGGCTCAATCCCCTCGAACTCGGAGGCGAACCAGTGGCCGGTGCGACAGAAACCGGTCTGGATCTCGTCGGCGATGAACACGATGCCGTGTTCGTTGCACCAGGCAGCGATCTTGGCGAGGAAGCCCGGGGCCGGGACGACGAACCCGCCCTCACCCTGGATCGGCTCGACGATCACCGCGGCCACCCGCTCCTCGCCGACCTGCGCATGGATCTGCGCGGTGACGGCGTCGAACGCCTCCTGCGCGACCGTTGCACCGTCAGCCGATCCCGGCCAGCGATAGGGGTAGGCCATCGGCACGCGGTAGATCTCGCCGGCGAACGGCCCGAAGCCGTCCTTGTAGGGCATGTTCTTGGCCGTCAGGGCCATCGTGAGGTTGGTGCGGCCGTGGTAGGCGTGGTCGAAGGCGATAACGGCGTCGCGGCCCGTGGCCCGCCGCGCGATCTTGATCGCGTTCTCCACGGCCTCCGCGCCCGAGTTGAACAGCGCGGACTTCTTCGCGAACGTGCCCGGCGTGAGCCGGTTGAGCGCCTCGCACACCTCGACGTAGCCCGGGTACGGCGTGATCGTGAAGCAGGTGTGGGTGAAGTCGCGGACCTGCTCCTCGACCGCCGCCACCACGAGCGGGGCGGAGTTGCCGACCGAGGTCACGGCGATGCCCGACCCGAGGTCGATGAACTGGTTGCCGTCGACGTCGACGACGATCCCGCCCGACGCCTTCGCCGCGTAGAACGGCATCGCGCTGCCCACGCCGGACGCCACCGCGCCCTGCCGGCGCGCGTGCAGTTCCGCCGACTTCGGGCCCGGGACCGGGGTGACCAGCACCCGCTTCTGCAGCACGTCGCTCATGCCGGAAGGCTAGCGACCGCAGCTCACCGGCGGAACGAGACCAGCTTCCACGCGGCGGGCAGCAGCAGCGCGGCCACGGCGGCCTTGAGGGCGTCGCCGACCAGGAACGGCTGGACGCCGAGCTTCCAGGCCTGCGCCACCGACAGGTGCAGGTCGAGCGCGAGCCAGGTCGCGCCGACCAGGTAGGTCACCACGGTGCCGGCGGCCATGAGCAGCACGGTCGGCAGCACCCGCCGGTCGGAACCACGCCTCGCGAGCGCGCCCACGATCCCGGCCGCCAGCGTGAACCCGACGACGTAACCGGCCGACGCCGAGTAGCCGTGCGTGCCCGCCGAGAACCACGGCACCCCGACCAGGCCGGCAACCAGGTACACCGTCAGCGAGACCAGGCCGCGGACCGAGCCCAGCGACGCCCCGACCAGCAGCGCGGCCAGCGTCTGCAGCGTGAACGGGACGGGCGAGAGCGGCGTGTGGATCGCGACCTGGGCCGCGAGCCCGGTGAGGCCCGCACCGCCGAGGACGAGGGCGGCGTCGCGCACCCGCTCCCCGGGCAGCAGGTCGGCGAGGACGATCCGGCGGGCGGCGATGGCGGAGGAGGTCACCCCCGGGACGCTAGGCGCAAACGGGCACGATCAGTCGATGGCGTGCATCACGTGCTTGATGCGGGTGTAGTCCTCCAGGCCGTAGACCGAGAGGTCCTTGCCGTAGCCCGAGTGCTTGAACCCGCCGTGCGGCATCTCCGCGACGATCGGGATGTGGCAGTTGACCCACACGCACCCGAAGTCCAGCCGGCGGGTCATCCGCATCGCGCGACCGTGGTCGGCGGTCCACACACTTGAGGCGAGGCCGTACTGCACCCCGTTCGCCCACCGCACCGCTTCGTCCTCGTCGGTGAACCGTTGCACGGTGATCACCGGGCCGAAGAACTCGTTCTGGCTGGCCTCGTCGTCCTGCTGCAGGTCGGCGACGACCGTCGGCTCGTAGAAGTACCCGGCACCGCTGACCGCGTGGCCGCCCGCGAGCACCCGCGCGTGGTCGGGGAGGCGGTCGACGAGCCCGCCGACGTGCGCGAGCTGCTTGGCGTTGTTGAGCGGGCCGAACGCGGCGTCGGCGTTGCTCGGCGGCCCGACCACGGTGGCGCGCGCCTGCTCGGCCAGCGCGTCGGCGAGGTCGTCCGCGATGCCCGGGGCGACGAGGACCCGCGTGGCGGCGGTGCAGTCCTGGCCGGCGTTGAAGAACCCGGCGCCGGCGATGCCCTCGGCCGCGGCGGCGATGTCGGCGTCGTCGAACACGACGACCGGTGCCTTGCCGCCGAGCTCGAGGTGCACGCGCTTGACGTCGTGCGCGGCGGCCTCGGCGACCTGGATGCCGGCCCGGACCGACCCGGTGATCGACACCATGGCCGGGGTCGTGTGCGCGACGAGCGCCTTGCCGGTGTCACGGTCGCCGGTGACGACGTTGAGCACGCCCGCCGGGAAGCACTCCAGACCGATCTCGCCGAGGATGACGCTCGACAGCGGCGTGGTGTCGGACGGCTTCAGCACCACGGTGTTGCCGGCCGCGAGCGCCGGGGGGGGCTTACAGCCGCCACGCCTCCGCGGGGAGTTGGACGCCCGCGCCCGGGGGCCCCCCCCCCCCCGCG
>CAXUNA010000161.1:6308-8108 GCA_964252095.1 uncultured Jatrophihabitans sp.
CACGGTGTTGCCGGCCGCGAGCGCCGGGGCGATCTTCCAGATCGCCATCATCAGCGGGTAGTTCCACGGCGTCACCTGGCCGACCACGCCGACCGGCTCGCGGCGGACGTACGAGGTGAACCCGCGCATGTACTCGCCGGCGCTGCGGCCCTCGAGCACGCGGGCGGCGCCGGCGAAGAACCGGACCTGGTCGATCGACGGCGGCAGCTCCTCGGTGCGGGTGAGCTCGACCGGCTTGCCGGTGTTCTGGCACTCCGCGGCGATGATGTCCTCGGCCCGCTCCTCCATGAGGGAGGCGAACTTCAGCAGCGCGTTCTGCCGCTCGCTGGGGGTGGTGTCACGCCAGGTCTCGAAGGCCGTGGCCGCCGCCGAGTACGCCCGGTCGACGTCGTGCTCGCTCGACAGGGGCGCGGTCGCGAAGACCTCGCCGGTGGAGGGATCGACGATGTCGGTCCGCCGGCCGTCGGCCGCCTCGACCTGCTCGCCGCCCACGATGTTGCTGATCGCCTGCGCCATGGCGCGACGGTACAGGTGGTCAGGGCCACCCGTCACCAGGGGTTTCCGTCGTCCGGCCGCCCCGACGCAACCGGATCCGTGGTCAGGAACCCGGTTGCGGGCCGTCGGTGTAGTAGCCCTGCACGTCGACGATGAGGTTGACGCTGCCGCCGTTGTTGTAGAGCGCGACCGCACCGTTCGACCCCACGCCCGCCAGGGCCAGGTTGTCGAACACGCCGCGGGCCGGGTTCGGCAGCAGCGTCGTCACCGTCGGCCGGGCGGTGCCCGCGCGCCACGCGGTGACGTAGGTCGAGGCGCTGTTGTCGGTCGAGGTGAGCGAGAACGACACCGAGGTCGCGCTCGCCGGCACGGGCACGGCACCGGCGATCCGGACGCCCGCGATCGTGACCGCGCGGCTCGCGCCGCCGCCGAACGGGGTGAGGCCCCGGGAGTCGTAGTACCGGCGCGGCGACACCGGCGTGAACCGGCCGTCGGCCGACCCGGCGTAGTAGCCGACGACGTCGACGATGACGTCGGTCTGCGCGCCCGCGTAGACCGTGACCGTGCCGTCGGCGCCGATGGTCGCGACGACGGCGGTGGCCACCGGTCGCCCGGGGCCCGCCTGCACGTTCGACACGACCGGCCGCGGCTGCCCGGTCGGGTACACGGTCAGGTAACCCGACACCGTCGCGTTCACCGACTGCACGATGAGTTCGACGCTGCGCGCATCCACCGGCACCCCGGTGCGGACCCCCGACACGCCGTCGCGGATCGGGACGACGATGCTGCCGCCGAAGCCGGTGCGCACCGGGGAGTCCGTGACCCTGCGGGTGTCGGCGACCCGCACCGGCGTGGTGGCCGCGTAGGACTGGTTGTGTGCGAAGTACGACGTCGTCGCCGAATCCGTCGGCCCGGCCGCGTAGAAGCCGACGACGTCGAGGATGAAGCCCGAGGTCCCGCCGTTGTTGTAGACGCTGATCGCGCCGTTCGCGCCGAGCTTCACCTTCGCGAGGGACGCCTTGTAGCCGCCGGCGGCCGCCGTGTTCGCGTTCGACGCCGTCGGGCGTGCCTCGCCGGTCGGCCACAGCGTGAGGTAGGTCCGGGCGGTCGGCGTCAGCAGGGTCAGCGAGACGACGACGGCCGCGACGCCCTCGGCCGGCACCCCGTCGGTCCCGGCGATCTGGATCGAGCGCGAGGCGCCCTGGCCGAGCGGGCCGCCGGTCACCCGCGAGTCGACGCGGCGCACCGGCCCGACCGGCGTGAGGTCGCCCTGCCCGGAGTCGGTCGACCCCGTCACGGCGAGCG
>CAXUNA010000162.1:0-8103 GCA_964252095.1 uncultured Jatrophihabitans sp.
GCCAGGACGGCGTCGAGTTCACCTACGACCGCTTCCTGCGCGGGACCGACGGCGCCGAGCGCTTCCCCCCGCTCGACGGCCCGGGTCACCCCGCCGCCGACATCGCGGTGTCCGGGCAGCGGAGCGACGCCCTCGACGCCCGGGTGGCCACCGCCCTCGCGACCGGCGACGGTGACGCCCTCGCCGACCTGGCCGACCCGCCGCCGCTGGTGCACCTCGGCTCGCTGCCGGTCTGGCGGGCCGCGGGCTCGCTGCTGGCCGGGCCCGGTGTCACCGCGCGGTTGCTGGCCCGGGAGTCCTCGCACGGGGTGGGCTGGCTGGTCGCCGCGTGGACGCTGACGTGAGCGACGACGTCGTCTCCGACCACCCGGTGCTCGCCGTCGTCGGCCCCACGGCGACCGGCAAGTCCGATCTCGGCATCGCGCTCGCCCAGCGGCTCGGGAACGCCGAGATCGTCAACGCCGACTCCATGCAGCTCTACGCCGGCATGGACATCGGCACCGCCAAGGTCCCGCCCGCCGAGCGGGGCGGCGTGCCGCACCACCTGTTGGACGTCTGGCCGATCGACAAGTCGGCGGCCGCGCACGAGTACCAGGTGCTGGCCCGTGGCGTCATCGCGGCGATCCACGGCCGCGGCAACGTTCCCGTGCTCGTCGGCGGTTCCGGCCTGTACCTGCGCGGGGTGCTCGACCGCGTCGAGTTCCCGGGGGAGTCGCCGGAACTGCGCGCCCGGCTGGAGGCCGAGCTCGAGCAGCTCGGCCCGGCCGCCCTGCACGGCCGGCTCGCGGGGGTCGACGCCGAGGCGGCCGCGGGCATCCTGCCGAGCAACGGACGGCGGATCGTGCGGGCGCTGGAGGTCATCGAGCTGACCGGCGAGCCGTTCCGGGCGACCCTGCCGGGCTTCGACTCGGTCTACCCGCGGCTGGTGAAGGTCGGCATCGACCGCGCCGATCTCGGCGAGCGGGTCGACCGGCGGGTCGAGGTGATGATGGCGGCCGGGTTCCTCGAGGAGGTCCGCGGGCTGCTGCCCGGGCTGCGGGGGAGTCCCACGGCGGGCAAGGCCATCGGCTACGCGCAACTGCTCGCGGTGCTCGACGACGACGGCCGGGTCGTCGGCGACCTCGACGAGGCGGTCGACGCCACGCAGCGCCGGACCCGGCGGTTCGTCAAGCGACAGCGCTCGTGGTGGCGGCGCGACCCGCGCATCGTCTGGCTCGACGGCGCCGGGGACGACCTGCTCGACCGGGCCGCGGATACCCTGGCCGCATGGGGTTGAGCGTCCTCAAGGGACACGGCACGGAGAACGACTTCGTCATCGTCCCCGACCTCCGGGCCACGCACGACCTCACCGCCGCCGACGTCGTTGCACTCTGCAACCGTCACGCCGGGATCGGTGCCGACGGCGTCCTGCGGGTCGTGCCCACCGAGGCGAGCCCCGAGGTGGCCGGACTCGCCGACGTCGCGCCGTGGTTCATGGACTACCGCAACGCCGACGGTTCGATCGCGGAGATGTGCGGCAACGGGGTGCGGGTGTTCGCGCGGTACCTCGTCGACGCCGGGTTGATCGACCCCGCGGAACCGTTGCAGGTGGCAACACGAGGCGGCGTCGTCGCCGTGGAGTTCGAGGCCGACGGCCGGGTGAGCGTCGACATGGGCGTGCCGGTGCGTCGGGTCGAGTCCCCCCAGGTCCGCGTCGCGTTCGCCGACGGCCAGGGGTCGGTCGCGTTCGCGGGCCAGGGCTGGGACCTGCCCAACCCGCACGTCGTCTGCGAGGTCCGCACCGCCGAGCAGCTCGACGGTCTCGACCTCACCCGCGCACCGTCGGTCGTCCCGGCCCTGCCCGAGGGTCAGAACGTGGAGTTCGTGGTGCGCGAGGGCGGGCGCACCGTGCGGATGCGGGTGCACGAGCGCGGCTCGGGTGAGACCCGCTCCTGCGGCACGGGCATCTGCGCCGTGGTGGCGACGCTCGCGGGCGACGACCGCAGCGGCACGTGGACCGTGCACGTCCCGGGTGGCACCTGCACGGTCACCTGGGCGGGCGACCGGGTGGTCCTCACCGGCCCGGCCGTGCTGGTCGCGAGCGCGGAGCTGGCGCCCGGCTGGCCTCCTCGCCCGAACGGGTAGACCTGATCCAGATCTTCCCCTGACACGATCCAGCGCTTCTAGCCTCCGGGTGAACGGTTGCACTCCGCACCGTTCCCACCGGGAGGAGTCCCACGATGTCCACCCCAACACCCCCCAGCGCCTCACCCCACCGGCGACACCGGCAGTTCGTCCGCCTGGCCGCGCTCACGACCGCGGCGGCCGCGGTCACCGCCGTCCAGGTCGCCGCCCCGAGGGTCGCCGGGGCGGCCGAGCTCACCGCCCCGCTCTTCACGGTCGTGTCGGAGGGGCTGACGGCCGACCAGGGCAAGGCGCTGGCCGACCGCGCGGGGATCCCGAACGCGCTGGCGTCGGACGGCTCGTTCCTCTACCAGTCCGCGACGTTCGCCCAGCCGCCGCTGGTCACGGTCGGCGAGGGCCGCGGCGAGGACGGCCCGACGGTCAGCCAGGCCCTCGACGCCAAGGCGCTCGACGCGATCGAGGTTCCCTCCGACACCGCCGCGACGGCCCGGGCGGCCGAGCTGGTGCCGATCCCGAAGCCGTACGGCGCCCGGGCGACGGTCGGGCACACCGCCGTCGAGCAGACCGACAAGCGCGGTGCGGTGGTCAAACGCCGCAACCTCGACACCACCGTGTCCTACCAGCTGACCCTGGCCGGCAAGCCGGTCCTCGGCCCCGGCGCCAAGCTGGGCATCTCGTTCGCGGGTGACGGTTCGGTCGCCAAGCTCGACCAGGCGTTCCGCACGGTGAAGCAGGGCGACGCCGTCCCGATCATCACGTCGGCGGAGGCGAGGAAGCAGTGCGCCGCGCTCTACCCCGGCGTCGGGCAGGGCACCCCCACGCTCGCGTACCTCGCCCCGGCGCTCGCCGCCACCCGCGCCTCGGGCCGGGGCGCGGCGACGACGTTGACGCCCCACTACGTCTGCCAGCCCGAAGGTGTCGAGAAGGACCCCGTCAGCGCCCTCACCGGCCGGCTGGTGCCCGCCGCGCCCGGCGTCACGCCCGGGATCATCGCGGTGGCGGAGTTCGACGGCCGGACCGTGACCGCCCGCTCCGATGTGTCCGGCGGCACCGCGCCGTACAGCTACAGCTGGTCGTCGTCGAGCACGACGCTGCTGGGTGAGGCGTCGTCGAAGCCGACCGTCGCGTACGGCCTCAAGGGACGCGAACCGCTGGTCGAGACGATCCACCTCACCGTCACCGACGCGAACGGCGTCAGCGCGACGCTGTCGATGACGCTGTCGACCAAGCCGGGGGAACCGGGCAGCGCCGAGGCGCGCAGCACTCCCGGCGGCAGCGGCGGGGCGTTCGAGGAGGCCGGCATCGAGCAGACCGTCGACGAGTGGGCGTGCGCGCAGGCGAGTGCCCAGGGCTTCCGCGAGGTCATGCAGTCGACGTCGCAGACGGTGAACTTCGACTGGCGCGGCACGAACGCGTGGGAGCGCGACTTCCGCGACCCGAGCCGGGGCGGCAACGACACCCGGTACGTCGACGCCGTGGACATCCAGTGGTACACCGGCCACGGCAACTCGGGCGGGTTCACCTTCAAGAACACCGGGCACGACGACGGCTCGATCGTCCCGGGCGACGCCTCGTGGGGGAACAGCGACCTGGAGTGGCTGAACCTCGAGTCCTGCCAGGTCCTGCGTGACACCAACGGCAGCTTGAACTTCTTCGGTCGCTGGGGCCCGACCATGAACGGCCTGCACCTGCTCAACGGCTTCGACACCAACGCCACCTGCGTGGGCGGCGGCACCGGCCGGACGTTCGCCCGGTACCTGTTCCCGCAGAACTTCCTGTTCTGGCAGCTGCCGGCGCTCTCGGTGAGCCAGGCGTGGGCGACGATGGCGAACGCGCTCGAACCCGCCGGCACCAGGTGGCGGTCGATGAGCCTGGTGGGCCCGGGCGGCGTCAACAACCTCGGCGACCACTACTGGGGTCAGGGCAGCACCGGTCCGGACCTCACGTACGCCGGGCGCACCGGGATGATCGCGATCAGCGGCGTCGCCTGACGGCTGCGGCGTGACCTGTTCCGGAGTTCGCGGTGCGGCTAACCCCTCGCATCGCGAACTCCGGACTGTCACGATGGACGCAGGATGACGAAAGCTGAGACGAACGTGCCGCCGCCCGAGCCGACCCGAGACGACGCCTGGGACGAGCGGGACGACATCCTCGACGAGTCCGAGGTCGACGTCGCCCTCGAGACCTCCGACCGCGCGGCCCTGCGCCGCGTCGCCGGGCTGTCGACGGAGCTCACGGACGTCACCGAGGTCGAGTACCGGCAGCTGCGACTCGAGCGGGTCGTCCTGGTGGGGGTGTGGACCGACGGCACCCAGGCCGACGCCGACGCGTCACTGGCCGAACTCGCCCGGCTGGCCGAGACCGCGGGTTCGCTGGTGCTCGATGCGCTGATCCAGCGTCTCGACCAGCCCAACCCGGCCACGTTCATCGGGTCCGGCAAGGCCAAGGAGCTGCGCGCGGTGGTGGCCGCCACCGGCGCCGACACCGTGATCTGCGACGGCGAGCTCAGCCCGGGCCAGCTGCGGCAGCTGGAGGACGTCACCAAGGTCAAGGTCGTCGACCGCACCGCCCTGATCCTCGACATCTTCGCCCAGCACGCGCGTTCGCGGGAGGGCAAGGCCCAGGTCGAGCTCGCGCAGCTGCAGTACCTGCTCCCGCGGCTGCGCGGCTGGGGTACGTCGCTGTCGCGGCAGGCCGGTGGCCAGGCCGCGGGCAGCGTCGGCATCGGTGGCCGTGGTCCCGGCGAGACCAAGATCGAGCTCGACCGTCGGCGGATCGGCCAGCGGATGGCCAAGCTGCGTCGCGACATCCGGGGCATGAAGACCGCGCGCGACGTCAAGCGTTCGAGCCGGATCGAGCGGCAGGTCCCCGCGGTCGTGCTGGCGGGTTACACCAACGCCGGCAAATCCTCGTTGCTCAACCGGCTGACCGGTGCCGGGGTGCTCGTCCAGGACGCGTTGTTCGCGACCCTCGACCCGACCGTCCGCCGCGCCGAGACCTCGGAGGGGCGCGAGTACACGCTCACCGACACCGTCGGGTTCGTACGGCACCTGCCGCACCAGCTGGTGGAGGCGTTCCGGTCGACGCTGGAGGAGGTGGCCCAGGCCGACCTGCTGCTGCACGTCGTCGACGGCTCGGCCTCCGACGGCACCGACCCCGTCACCCAGATCGAGGCCGTGCGCACGGTGCTCGCCGACATCGACGCCCAGTCGGTCCCCGAGGTCGTGGTGGTCAACAAGGCCGACACCGCGGACCCCGAGGTGCTGCTGCAGCTGCGTCGGCTGCTGCCCGACGCCGTGTTCGTCTCCGCCCGCACCGGCGCGGGGCTCGACGAGCTCGCCGCCGTGATCGAGGAGCGGCTGCCGCACCCGTCGGTGACCGTCTCGGTGCTCGTGCCGTTCACCCGTGGTGACCTCGTCGCCCGGGTGCACGAGCACGGGGAGGTGCTCGAGGAGGCCTATGAGGCGGGCGGCACGCGGTTGCTGGCACGGGTCCATCCCCGGCTCGGCAAGGCGCTCGACGCGTTCGTCATCCACAGTTCACCACCCTCGCCGGCTGTCGCTGGCGTAGTCTGAGCCGGACCGCGTCGCCTCGATCCGAGGCGGGTCACCGACGATCCACCCCCGGGAGGGACTTCGACCATGGGCGCACTCCAGCCGTGGCACCTGATCGTGCTCGCCGTCGTGGTGGTCGCGTTGTTCGGCTACAACAAGCTCCCCGACGTGACCCGCTCGGTGGGCCGGTCCCTGCGCATCTTCAAGACCGAGATGAAGGGCCTGTCGGAGGACGACAAGGTCCGCGACGAGGCCCAGGCCCACGGGCAGACCACCGTCGCCCCGTCGGTCGCCCCGGTGGCGGTCGTCACGACCGACGTCGCACCGGCCACGGACGGGACGCCCACCGCCGACGAGATCGCCCGCGCGCAGGCCGTGCTGGCCGCGGCGGCGAAGGCCCGTCCGGACGCCGCGCCGGTGAACGGCACCGGCCCCGCGGCCGAACACGTCGACACCGCCGCGCACTGAGTTCCCGCGCGTCCTCCCGGTCCGGCCCGCGCGGTCGATCGGGTCGCGACGTCGTCACCCCCGCTGACGGCGAGTTCGCCGCCGGCCGGGGCCCGGACACCTGGGTCCCGCCGGTGTGGTCGCTCGGCGTCGCCGTGGTCGTCGGTGGGGCTGTCACCGGCATCCTGCTCGCCGGCGGGTTCCTGCTTGGCTGGGACCACGCGATCTCGCACGTCTTCCGCACCTGGGGCGTTCGCTACGACCCGTGGCCGATGCGGTTCACCTACCTGCTGACACTGCCCGGTCAGCGCGGCTCCGTGCTGCTCGTCTCGATCCCCACGATCGGCTGGCTGGTGTCGCGCGGCCGCTCCTTCGACCCGGCCGTCCGGCTCGTGGCGGCACTGGTCCTGCTGACCGTCGTGGTCTACGCGCTCAAGGCGGCGACCGGCCGGTTCGCACCACCCGTCGACGGCTTCCACACCGCCACCGGGGCGTCGTTCCCGTCGGGGCACATCGCCAACGCGATCCTGGTCTGGGGCCTCGTGACGTTCTGCGCGTCGCGGGTGGTCGGGACCCCGCGGTGGTTGCGCCGGACCTCACGCCGGGTGGCGTGGATCGGTCCGCTCGCGGTCTACGCCGGGATGACGATCCTCGACTACCACTGGCTCACCGACTTCGTGGTGGGCGCATGCGTCGGCCTGCTCCTACTCCGCGTGGTGGAGCTGCGGTGCTGGAGCAGGCTCGCGGCGCCGTTGGACCGGCGGACCTTCCGCTGACGGTCCGCAGGCTCAGAGCTTGCGCAGGACCGCCACGATCTTGCCGAGCACCACGGCGTCGTCGGCCGGGATCGGCTCGAACGCGGGGTTGGCCGGCAGCAGCCAGGCGTGCCCGTCGCGACGACGCCAGGTCTTGACCGTGGCCTCGCCGTCGAGCATCGCGGCGACGATCTCGCCGTTCTCGGCGGTGCTCTGCTGGCGGACGGCCACCCAGTCACCGTCCGCGATCGCCGCGTCGATCATCGACTCGCCGACGACCTTGAGCAGGAAGACGGTGCCCTGCCCGACCAGTGCGCGGGGCAGCGGGAAGACCTCGTCGACCGACTCGTCGGCGAGCAGCGGGACGCCGGCGGCGATGCGCCCGACGACCGGCACGTTGACCGTGGGGCTGACCTCGGCGCCGTCGCCCTCGTGCGCGCCCGCCGAGGTACCGCTGCTGCCGGGTGCGGTGGAGGTGCCGGCGCCGGGCCGGACGTCGACCGCGCGGGGGAGCCGGGCGTCACGGCGGATGTAGCCCTTGCGTTCGAGCGCCGCCAGCTGGTGGCTCACGCTCGACGTGGAGGCGAGGCCGGTGGCGTCGCAGATCTCGCGGATGCTCGGCGGGTAACCCCGCGACTGCATCGAGTCCTGGATGACCGCGAGCACCGTGCGCTGGCGCTCGGTGAGACCGTCACCGCCGAGCTGGGTGACCGCGCGGTCGGCCGCGGACATCGGCGGGCGACCGGGCCGGCGCTTCTCGACGACCGGGGCCGCGGCGTTCCCCGGCGTGCGCGGTGCGGCCTTGGCGACTGCGGGGCGGGTGGCCTTCGCAGCCGACTTCGCGGGGGCCTTGGTGGCCTTCGCGGCGCTGCGCTTGCTGGTCTCGGGCATGTCCGGACCGTAACGCCTCGGGACGGCGCGTTCAAACACCTGTTCGACACGGCGTGTCGAACGACCACTCGACCCGGACGCCGCGGCCCCGACAACCCTCGACCACTTGTCGAACGTTCGTTCGGGTGGTAGACCTTCGTACAGACGTTCGAGAGAACAGGTGTTCGAGAGCCTCGGGACCGGTCCCTCGCGACGTCGGACCGGCCCGTGGCCGGGCGTCCGCCAGAAAATGTCAGACCCCCGCGCCAGAGTCGGTCCCGTGAGCAGGTCACACCGCCAGTCCGCCAGATCGGCCCTTCCGTCCGAGGAGTCCACCATGACCGTCACCGTCG
>CAXUNA010000163.1:0-4860 GCA_964252095.1 uncultured Jatrophihabitans sp.
CCGGGCGCCAGTGCGCTGGCCGCGCGACAGCCGCTGAACCGGCTCGACGCCCTGCGCCAGCTCCGCGACGCCCGCCGCCAGCTGCTCGCCGCGGCCGGCGCGGACGAGGTCCTCGAGCTCGGTGAGCCACACGGCGACGGCTTCCTGCTCGTCGACCTGTGCGGACGGCGACGGTGCGTGGACCTGCTTGGTGCGTCCGCCCTCGCCGGGCTGGCTGGTGCGGGCGGCGAAGTCGGCCTCGAGGTGGGCGTACAGGTCGGGGAACTCCTGCAGGGCCCGGTCGATCCGGCGAGCGCACGGTTGGCACCACGCCGGTTCGCCGAGGGCGGGGCGGATCGTCTGCTCGGGGTTCTGCTGCTCGGCCTCGGTGAGGCGGCGCCACTCCCGGTTGCACGAGCCGGGGCACGGCTCGGTGGTGACGCGCTCCCCGGTCGGGGCGGTCGGCGTGTGCGGGTCGATGTGGTCGGGGGCGAACATGCAGGCTCGCTCGCCGCCGGGCTGGACCGGGCCGACGTCGCAGCTGACGTTGGTGCCGCCGGCGTAGCTGTGGCACCTGCAGCGGCAGGGCGTTGGTCGGTCGGTGGTCATCGGCTGCTCCGGGTGGCGAGTCGGTGATGACGGCGGTCGCGGCGGGCCGCGCGACGGTGGCGGGTGACGAGTGCTCGGCGCACCGTGAGTGGTCGGGCTCGGAAGGCACGCTCGGGTCGGATGGCTTCGGCGACGATCAGGGTGATGCCGACCGCGAGCACGTCGGCGACGTCGACCTGGTGCTCGGCGATGAGGTGGTCGATCTCGCTCGGGCCGGCGTGGTCGTCGTCGATGACCTCGTCGGGGTCGTAGCCGTAGACGTCGACGAACGGGAGGAACTCTCCGCGGACGGGGTGCCAGGCCATGCGGGGTTCGGTGTCGGGTGCAACGGTGGGGGTCACGGGTTCGCCTCGTCTCGGTAGTGCTCGGCCTGGCAGGTGCGGCAGGGTGCTGGGTTTCCGTGGGTGGGGCAGCGGGATGGTTCGTCTCCTGGTGGTCCGCGGTGGCCGTGCCAGGGGCTGCCGGTGTGGCCTTCGGGTGTCGGGATCAGCGGTGGGTTACCAGCGGGGCCGACCTGTGCGGTGACCTGACCAGCTACCTGTTGTTGACCTGACCCCTGACCTAGCCCTTGCCCTTCCCCTTGGGGGACAGCCGGTTTTTCGATCGGGACTTGATCCGGACTTGCGCCGTCGGGATCAAGTTCGTGTTTAGTTTCCGGGCCGGGGTTGGGTGGCGGCAGCAGCGTCATGCCGGCCTGCTCGGGGGTCCGCTGTGCCTTGGTGCGGTTGTCCTTCCGGCACGACACGACAAGGTTGGTGACGCCCGCGGCCATGCCCGGAATGACGTGGTCGAAGGTGCCACCAAGGTCGCCGCGCTTGTCCTCCCAGCGGACCTTCTTGCCGCAGTAGCGGCAGCGGTCGCAGTCGCGGGCCTTAACGGCCTCGACGATCTCGGGGTTGCGCATCTCCTTCGTGCGGGCGCGCTTGAGCTTCACGGTGTGGCTCTTGGCGTATCCGATCTCGCCCCAGTCGTGGTACGCGAGCGTGTCGGCGTCGTCCTCGACCTGCTCCCACAGCCCGACCTGCACGAGCAATTTCGCGAGCTTGTTGAACAGGCGGCGGTCGCCGACCTGGCGCCACGCTGACGCCGGCACGCGGCCGTCAGCGAGCTGCGCCTGGATGAGCGACCCGACGACGGTCCACAGCCCGATCGCGGCGATCCCGTTGACGCCCATGTCGATCAGGGCGTGCGTCTTGGGGTTGGCCTGGAACTGGTCGTCGACCATGAAGAACGGCACGCCTCAGACCACCTGGACCAGCGGTGGTCGCAGCGACGCGAGGAAGCCGTCCAGATCGTCCCTGACGGCCGTGGGGGCCTTCGCCGCCCATCCGTGGAGCCTGACGACCGGGACGGCGTACAGCGGCACGCCTGCGGCTTTCTCGGCCAGGTCGGCGGCCGGGCGCAGCGAGGTCGCCTCGACGACGAGCAGGTCGCACGGCCGCACCCGGTGACGTCGGCCCCACGCCCGCGCCTCCGCCTCGGAGCCGGCCGCAACGATGAACCTCACGGGGCGCTCGATCCCTGCACTCGGCCGCCGTCGTGGCGCGACCACCCGGGCAGGTCGGCGGCCACCAAGTCGACTCGGTCGATCGCACCGCCCAGCAGCGCGCTGTCGGATGGGTCCACGAGCACCTGCGCTACGCACAGCCGCTCCCGAGCACCCTTGAGCGCGAGGTACAGCTCGTCACCCGCGACGGGGAGGCGCGCGTCGTGCGAGTCGAGCACCGCGGACGCGGCCGACACCGCGGCGTCGCGGAAGCGGAGCCGCTCTCGGCCGCTGGCGAGCGGGTCGCGGGCGTAGGTAAGCGCTTGGCGCAGACGCTCGAGCGGTGGCTCCCGGATCTCGTCGCGGAACCGACAGGTGCCCAGCTGCCCGGTGTGGATGCTCCGCGCCCGGTTGCACGCGAAGCACACATCGTCATCAGCCACGGTCTTGCTCCCTTCGTCGTGCTCCGCTGTTGCGGACCCTCTCGGCGCGCTCACCGTCTTCGAACCCGGCCGCGTAGATGCGTGCTGCGAGCCGGTGCAGGTCGAACACGCTGTCCTTGTCGAGCAGCTCGACGTTGTCGTACTTCGCGGCGCGGGCGACCTGCTCGTCCGCGTACATCTCGACCTCGGTGACCTGCTGCGCCGGCAGGATGCGCGCCTCAGCCATGCGACACCTCGTCGGGCTGGGCGTCGGCCATCCGGGCGCGAACCCCGGTCTTGAGCCCCGCACGGGTGTGACGGGCGTCGGCGTGCCCCAACAGCGCGAGGAAGGCCGTGCCGCTGTGACCGTCGAGGTGGTCGAACGCGCCAAGCGCGCACAGCGCGACGTCGAGCAGCTCGGACTTGACGTCGTCGAGCGTCTTCCGCGGGAACGCCGGGTCGTTGCGCTTGCGCGGGTTCTCACCGACGTAGGAGCCGTAAGCGTCGACGGCCTCGCCCAGCTCTTCGGCCAGCTTGTCGATGCGGCGGCGGTCCGTCAGCTCGCTGATGACCTGCTGGATCGAGACCTCCGACTCGTCGGCGTCGTCGATGCTGCGCGCGTCGGCCGTGTCGCCGTCGGTCGGGTCGCTGTGCCCGTAGCTCCACGGCCACGGGTAGCTCGCACAGACGTAGTGCGACAGCTCGGCGTGGAGTTGGTCGGCGATGGTGAGGCGATCGGTCATGGGGTTCCTCCGTGATGCTCTCGGATGGTGAGCCAGAAGCGGCCCGTCGTGTGGCCCGGGCCCTTCGGTCGGATGACGGGAAGCGAGGCCGCCAGGTAGTCGGCGGAGTCGTCGGGGATCAGGCCGAGCTCGACGATCGCGTCGATGCAGGGCTTGAACGTGGCGACGAGGTTGTCGCGGTCGCGGCGGCGGTTGTCGGCGGGCTCGTAGGCCAGTTCGACGAACACCGGGCAGCGCAGCAACGGCACGCGCTGCTGCCGCAGCAGGTGGCCGACGGTGTTGCGGACCTCGCGGGTCTTCCGCGCCTTCACGGACCAGTGCAGCCGCTGGTTCAGCGACAGTGGCGCCGTCGACCACGGCAGCTCCAGCACCCACGTGCCCGGGGCGGTGGCCGCGGTCACGCGGCACCCCGCCGCAGCTCGATGACCTCGCCGTAGCGGTCCATCGGAACGTCCGCGAGCGCGGCGGCGAGCGCTTCCCGGCGGGCGTCCCCGCTGAGCACGTCGTCGATCGCCTGCACGAGCCGGGCGCCCTCGGACGCCGGCCTGCGCGGGGGCAGGCCGCGCGGTTGGGCGTACACGGATGCGGTCTCCTCGGCCGCCAACGCGGCGAGCCGTTCCCGGCCGGTCACCGAGCGCCTGGCCGGCGGCGGCGGGCCGCGGCGACCACGGACGGTGGTGGTGGTCCGACTGCTGCACGCTGCAACCGCGCGGTGACGATGTCCTGGACGCTGAGCCGGTCGACCTGCCGGAGACCGGCGGTCGCCTGCAGGGCGAGCTGCGCCGGGGTCCAGCCGTGCTGCACGACCGCGGCGAACACGACGACGCCGAGCGCGGCCGTGGACCGGACGCGGCGGGCGACGCGGGTGGGCATGGCGGCGAGGACCTCGCGCACGAGGTCGTTGGCGTCGGGCAGCACGTCGGTGCTGGTGTCGGGGGCGGTCACCAGAACCGCCCCGCGAGGTCGACCTCGGCGTCGACGGCCTCGGCGATCGGCTCCGGGAGCGTCCACACGCTGAGCGCGCCGCGGACCCGGATCGGTTCGACCAGCGCGACGACGTCGCGGAGCACGAGGTGGTGGGTGCGGTCGCCGTACATGAGCGTGGCCCACGGGGACTCGCAGCACACCGGGCGGCCGTCGATCAGTGCGTCGCCCTGGGCGCGGTGGACGTCGACGAGGTCGGCGACGGCGAGGACGACGCCGTGGCCCCAGCCGCGGTGCAGTGTCGTGCGCGGGGCCCGCTCGTAGAGGGCGTCGAGCACGACGGGGTCGCGGCGGCCGTCGTCGGACCACGGCAGCGCGGCGGTGATCGCGAGCGGGCCGCGGTGCGGCGTGCCGGAGGCGCGGTTCTCGACGTCCTTCAGCCCGGCGGTGATGGCCCAGCCGTAGGGCTGCCGGACGGTGATCGCTCGCAGCCCGATCACAACGATGTCCCATGCAGGTTCAGCGTGGGCTGCCCGAGACGCTCGACAGCGAGGTCGAGGTACGCGGGATTCAGCTCGAGGCCGACGAAGCGGCGGCCGGTCTGACGAGCCACCATCCCGGTGGTCCCTGATCCGGTGAACGGGACGGTGATCGCTCGCAGCCCGATCACAACGATGTCCCATGCAGGTTCAGCGTG